>DASUQN010000328.1:0-9555 GCA_036280515.1 Intrasporangium sp.
TCATGCACAGATCGTATGCCGCTGGGCCGGCTCCCAGCCTCACCCCCCCGGGTCTGCATGTGCTGGGCACTACCCTCGGGAGGATGAGTCGGATCTTCACCACCAGCTTCGCCTCGGTGTACCCCCACTACGTGACGAAGGTCGAGAGGAAGGGGCGTACGCAGAACGAGCTGGACGAGGTGATCGAGTGGCTGACCGGTTTCGACGAGTCGGAGCTCGGCGGTCACCTGGCCGCGGGCACGACCTTCGAGGACTTCTTCGCCGAGGCCCGGCTCAACCCCGATGCGTCGCTGATCAGGGGCGTCGTGTGCGGAGTGCGTGTCCAGGAGATCGACGATCCGCTCATGCAGAAGATCCGCTACCTGGACAAGCTGGTCGACGAGCTGGCCAAGGGCAAGTCGATGGACAAGGTCCTGAGGGCTGCCCCGTCAGAGAGCCGAGAGCACCAGCGGCCAGGTCTGCTCAAGGATGCCCTCGCTGTTGCAGAGGGCGACGAGGGTTAGGCCCCGGTCGGGCACGTGGCGTGCAACGGTCTCGACTCCGGGGTCGCCGCCGTCATGCCCGAATTCACCGTCGGCCCGGACGTAGAGCCCGTAGCCGTACCAGACCCCTTCGGCGACGCGCACGTGGCGGCTGCGCATCTGGGCGCTCAGGTCCTCACCGAGGAGGCCGCCGGAGGCGATCGCCCGCAGGAAGCGGTCGAGGTCACGCGGAGTGGCGTGGGCTCCGCCGTCGCCGCCGCCGATCACCGGGATGGAGAAGACGTTGCTGCGCCACGGGGCCCCGCTCCCGCTGCGATGCAGGTAGCCCACCGCGACGTCGGGTACGGGCTCGTCGGACCGGAAGTAGCCGGACGACGCCATGCCGGCCGGCCGCAGCACGCGCTCGGTCACCGCGGGGACGAACTCCCGCCCCGTCACCTCTTCGACGACGGCCGCGAGCAGCACGAAGCCCGCGTTGCTGTAGTGGAACTCCGCGCCCGGCCGGGCGGTCGGCGCCGCCTCGGTGTAGAGCGGTAGGAAGTCGTCGGGCCGCTCCATGCCGTACACCGGCCGGTTGCGCCACAGAGCGGCGTAGTCCTCGACGTACCCGGGCAGGCCCTCGTCCTCCTCGGCGTAGTCACCGATGCCGGACGTGTGACAGAGCAGGTGATGCACCGTGACCCCCGTCGGCATGGTCCGGGGCCGGCGCGAGGCGGGCAGCACATCCTCCACCCGGTCCTGGACGCGGACCAGGCCGTCGCGCACGCAGGTCAGGACCGCGGCCGCCGTGAACGCCTTGGACAGCGACGCGAGGGCGAATCGGGTGCCGGGGTGGATCGGTGTCGCGCCCGCGCGGTCGGCCAGGCCGCTGCAGGCCTCGACCAGCGTCCGCTCGCCCTGGACGACCAGCACACTGCCCGTGAACCGGTTTTCGGCGGCCAGTCTCGCCAACCCACCCGCCACGTCGTCCCACGTCACCATGGCCGCAGCCTAGGCCCGAGCCACATCGATGCCAGCAGTCCAGAATGGGGATTGACTTAAAGCGAACTTAAAGTTGGAGTCTGTCGGCATGGACTCACCACGCACAGCCCTGATCACTGGCGCCAGCCGTGGCCTCGGCCGGGCCCTGGCGGGACGGCTGGCCGAGCAGGGGTGGCGCCTGCTCCTCACCGGTCGTGCCGCGGACGACCTCGCCTTGGCCGCCGCGGAGCTGGCCCGAACCACGGAGGTGGTCGCCCGGCCTGGTGACGTCGCCGATGCCGCCCACCGCGAGGAGCTCCTCGGAGTCGTCACGGGCTGGGGGCGTCTCGACGTGCTCGTCAACAACGCGAGCACCCTCGGCCCCACTCCGCTCCACCGTGTCGAGGACCTCACGCCCGACGCGCTGAGCCGGATCCTCGCGGTGAACGTCGTCGGCCCCCACGCGCTGACCCGGGTCGTGCTCCCCTTCCTCCGCGCTGACGGCGGCGTCGTGCTCGACATCTCTTCCGACGCGGCTGTCGAGCACTACGAGACGTGGGGCGGGTACGCCGCTTCGAAGGCTGCCCTCGACCGGCTGGCGCTGACCCTCGGGAGCGAGCTCAGCGGCATCCGGGCGTATGCCCTCGACCCAGGGGACATGCGCACCGCCATGCAGCAGGAAGCCTTCCCCGGTGAGGACATCAGCGACCGGCCGCCACCCGAGGCGGTCGCCGTTCCCGCGATCCTTCGCCTGCTCACGCGCCGGCCGCCGAGCGGGCGCTACCGGGCCGAGGACCTGCTCGCGGAGTCCGCCCTCGACGCCCCTCCGGAGGCCACCTCCACCGCTTCCGGGGGCATGGCATGACAGCCGGGATCGGTCAGCGGCCCGTCACTCGTTTCGCTGCGACGGACGAGCTCACTGCCGACGCGCCCCCCGAGGCCAGGGGGCTCACCCGGGACGGAGTACGCCTGCTCGTCGCGTCCGAGCAGGAGGGCACGGTGGCCGTCGAGCACACGACCTTCCGGGCGCTCGGTCGCCACCTCGGCCCGGGCGACGTCCTCGTCGTCAACAACTCCGCCACGGTCCCGGCCGAGATAGATGGCCGGCACGCCAGCCGTGGCGCAGTGGTGATCCATGTCGGCGCCGACCTCGACGACTGTTCCTGGGTCGTCGAGCTGCGCACCGCGCCGGATGCCGCCCGTCCCATCCTCGACGCGGCGGTCGGTGACGAGGTCGTGCTCGCGGGCCGCCATCGCCGGGCCACCCGGTCGTCGCCGACCCTTCGGCTGGTCGCTCCCTACCCCGAGGAGGGATCGTCCCCCTCGGGATCAGGCAACCGGCTCTGGAGGGCTGTCGAGTCCGGCAGCTGCGGCCTGGCCGAGCACCTCGACTCCCACGGACGCCCCATCGCCTACGGCTACTTGCGGGCCCGCTTCCCGCTCGCCGCCTACCAGACCGTGTTCGGCACGATCCCGGGCAGCGCCGAGATGGCCAGTGCGGCGCGACCCTTCACCACCGAGCTGGTCACGAGCCTCGTCTCGGCGGGCATCGTGATCGTCCCCGTCACCCTCCACACGGGACTGTCATCCCAGGAGGCGGGGGAGGCACCGCAACCCGAGCGGTTCGCCGTGTCGAGGTCCGCCGCGGCCGTCGTCAACGCTGCCAGGGCCGCGGGCGGGCGCGTCGTCGCCGTGGGCACGACGGCCACGCGCGCCCTTGAGTCGGCCACCGACGAGGCCGGGGTCGTCCACGCCGCCGGGGGGTGGACCGACATGGTCATCTCGCCCGACCGGCCGGTCCGCGTCGTGGGCGGTCTCGTCACGGGCTGGCACAACTCGGACGCCTCTCACCTGCTTCTCGTCGAGTCGGTGGCGGGCCCGGCCCTCACCCAGGCGGCCTACGACGCGGCGCTCGCCCGCCACTACGCGTGGCACGAGTTCGGCGACTCGGCTCTCCTGCTCCCTGACCGACGGGTCGGGAACTCCTCTTTCGACTGAGTGAGCCGCGAACCCTTCACCCGATGGTGAGAGGATGCCCGGCGTGCACGTGCTCATCGCGCCGGACTGCTTCACCGGGACCCTGACCGCCGGGCAGGCGGGCACCGCGATGGCTGATGGTTGGCTGCGCACCGCGCCGCACGACACGGTGGAGGTCGTCCCGCTCTCGGACGGCGGGCCGGGCTTCGTCGAGGTCCTCTCCGCGAGCCTGGACGGGCAGGTGCACGGCGTGGTCGTCTCGGACCCACTGGGTCGACCCGTCCCGGCGACGGTGCTGATCGCAGGGACCACGGCCTACCTCGAGTCCGCGCAGGCGGCAGGGCTGCACCTGCTCGCCCCAGCCGAGCGCGACCCGACCCGCACCACGACATTCGGCGTCGGCGAGCTGGTCGCGGCCGCCCTCGACCTGGGCGCGCGGCGCGTCGTGGTCGGCCTCGGGGGGTCGGGCACCAACGACGCCGGCGCCGGACTGTTTGCGGCTCTCGGCGTAGGTCCTGGCGAGCGTCTGGGGGTGGGCGGCCTGGCTCTGGGCGGCGTGACGGCGCAGGACCTCGCCGGCCTGGACGACACGCATGACCGTCTGCGGGCCACCGACCTCATCATTGCGAGTGACGTGGACTCGCCGCTGCTCGGCCTCAAGGGAGCGAGCGCGGTCTTCGCCGAGCAGAAGGGCGCGTCACCGGAGCAGGCCCAGGCTCTCGAGAGCGCCCTCAGCCACTTCGCGAGCGTCGTCGCACGAGTGCGCCCACCGGCCAAGGACCTGCTCACCGGCACGCCCAGGAGACCGGAGCGTGAGCCCGGCGCAGGGGCGGCGGGTGGTCTCGGCTTCGCCCTGCAGCTGCTCGGCGGGCACCGGGTCGCCGGCATCGAGGCAGTGCTCGAGGCGGTCGGCTTCGCGGACCGCGTCGCACGAGCCGACCTCGTGCTCACGGGCGAGGGCTCGCTGGACTGGCAGTCGCTCCACGGCAAGGTCGTCGTCGGGGTTGCCACTGCGGCCGCGCACGGCGGTGTCCCCGTCATCGCCACCCCTGGCCGGTCGGAGCTGGGACGACGCGACGCCATGTCGGCCGGCCTGTCCGGTGTCTACCCGGTGGTCGACCGGCCCGCCGAGCTCGACGCCTCCCTCGCCGACCCGGCGGGGACGCTCGCCGCGCGAGTCGCGCGTGTGGCCCGGACCTGGTCGCCGCGCCGCACCTGACCTCGCCAGCCGGACCAGCACGGCCACGGCCCAGACGCGCTGGCGGGGACGACCGGAAGGTGCCGTCCGCACCCGGCGAGCTCAGCGGCATACGGCATCGGGCTGGTCGATGCGCGCATCCGGCGACGTGCGACGTATCCTTTGGACATCGGGAACACTTCCGACTCCGCCTGGGTTGTCACTCGAGACCCAAGCTCCATGACGTGAAGGACTGCACATGAGTGTCGACACGAACGCTTCCGCCACCGAGGCCACCCCGGCCCAGACCGAGGCTCCCGCCCACGGTGTCATCCTCACCGACGTGGCGACCACGAAGGTCAAGAGCCTGCTCGAGCAGGAGGGTCGCGACGACCTGCGCCTGCGCGTGGGTGTCCAGCCGGGCGGGTGCTCGGGCCTGATCTACCAGCTGTACTTCGACGAGCGCACGCTCGACGGTGACCTGGTCCGTGACTTCGACGGTGTGGAGGTCGTCGTCGACCGGATGAGCTCGCCGTACCTCGAGGGCGCGACGATCGACTTCGCCGACACCATCGAGAAGCAGGGCTTCACCATCGACAACCCCAACGCGGGCAGCAGCTGCGCCTGCGGCGACTCCTTCGGCTGAGTCCCAGCCGAGTTCACGACGAAGGGCCCCACCCAACGGTGGGGCCCTTCGTCTTGTCTGCCGTATGCCGCTGAGCCGGCCGTCGCTCCACGGCGCCTCAGGCGGGCGGCTGGGTCAGAAGCCGTAGTCTCCGAGGCCCTGGACGAGGGCGGCGGCGTCATCGGGCACGTCGATGTCCACGTGGACGGGGGGCGACGGGGCAGCGGCGAACCGGGGGAGGTGGATCGCCCGGGAGTCCTCGACAAGCTCGGCGATGCTGCCCGAGTCCAGACCGTCGCGTGGCGTGGGCCCGTAGGTGTCGAACCCGGGTGGGACGGGGGTGACAGCGGCTGGGGTCGGGCTGCTCATGCTGGCCACGCTAGGCCGGATCGGGAGCGGGGGACAGGCCTACCGCAGGGTAGGTGTGCCGCGGCGGCATGAGGCGGCTCACCTTTGGTCATCCAGCGTCACGGGGCGGGAAACCTGCCACGAGCGGAGTGTCGAAGGGCAGCACGCCGAGCTTGGCGGCGCCGCCCGGGGAGCCGAGCGGCTCACTCTGGCCGGACATGGTCTCCTCGAAGAAGTCGGTGTTGTCCTGCAGGTACGGCTGCAGCTCGGCCGGCAGGTCGTCCTCGTAGTAGATCGCCTCGACGGGACAGACCGGCTCGCAGGCGCCGCAGTCCACGCACTCGTCGGGGTGGATGTAGAGCGATCGCTGGCCCTCGTAGATGCAGTCGACGGGACACTCCTCGACACAGGCGCGGTCCTTGACGTCGATGCACGGGCTGCCGATCACGTAGGTCATGAGCTCACCTCGGCTCTTGATGTTTTCACAAGGAAGTTGTAAAAACACTGTAGACCGAGGGACCCGAGAGGAGAAGAGCCGGTGGCGACGGAGCTGCGGATCACGGTGTGGGGCGACTTCACCTGCCCCTGGAGCCACCTCGCGTGGCGGCGCACCGAGGTGCTGGCCGACGAAGGCGTCGCGATCGACTGGCGCACCGTCGAGCACGACCCGTGGCACCACCTGACTCCCATGGATGTCACCGACCGCTTCCAGGCACTGCACGACGAGCTGCCACAGGTGGCCACCCATCTGCTGCCGGGCGAGCCGCTGCCCCACACACTGAAGGGCCACGTGCCGTTCACGGGCGCGGCGACGTCGGCCTATGCCGAGGCGTATGCCGCAGGTGTCGCGCGTCCGGTGCGGCGCAAGCTGTTCGAGGCCTTCTGGGACAACGGTGTCGATCTCGACGACGCCCGGGTCCTGCGGACGCTTCTCGCCGACGACCTGCTCAAGGGGTCGTCGACCTCCGAGCCGGTGTGGCGTTGGGGCCACGCGTGCGACGTCACGGGTGGACCCATCTCGGGCGCGGCGTGGCACCTCATCAGGGACTGGCGCTCGCAATGGCAGGACGTCGGGGGGACGGTCCCGACGCTCATCGTGGACGGACGGGCCGTCATCGGCGTGGATGCCGTGGACTGGCTCGGCACCCAGCTGCGAGAGCGCGGACTCGACGCGTGGGACGATCGAGGGCGTGAGCATTCCGCCGCCTGACCGGGCCCAGGGACAACGGTTCGGGCCTTCGCGGAGCCGGGTCCTTGCCGTGCTCCAGGACCTCGGCGGCCCGGCGACCGCCGCGGAGGTCGCCGGACGACTCGGAGCGCACCCGAACACGGCCCGGTTCCACCTCGAGGCCCTGGTGGCGGCGGGCGTCGTGTCGCGCGAGCGCGAGGAGCGGACGACCCCAGGCCGGCCGCGGACGCACTACGTCGCCGAGGTCGCTGCGCCGCCGGCCACGCAACGCAGCTACCGACTGCTCGCCGACATCCTCGCGACGCACGTCGCCAGGAATGCGACCGACCCGGCTCGCGACGCCGCGGAGGCGGGCCGCACGTTCGGTCGGCTCGCGGCGCCGGCGGGGGAGCGGCCGCGGTCCGTCGCCGCCGCTGCGGGGCTCGTCGTCGACACGCTCTCCGGCATGGGCTTCGAGTCGCGCCGGGCGGTCGAGGGGGAGCGAGCACGCA
The DNA here is from genome assembly GCA_036280515.1 of Intrasporangium sp. GTDB lineage: Bacteria > Actinomycetota > Actinomycetes > Actinomycetales > Dermatophilaceae > Intrasporangium. The sequence goes on from DASUQN010000328.1 coordinate 7,250, forward strand.
TCGACGTCACCACGTGTCCATTCCTCGAGGTGGCCACGGAGCACCTCGACGTCGTGTGCGCGGTCCACCGCGGCCTCATGGAGGGCCTGCTCGAGCACGTCGGGGCACCCGTCGACGTCGAGAGCCTCGAGCCGCTCGTGGGGCCGAGCCACTGCGTTGCCCGTCTCGCCTGGCGCGGTCGCCGCGCGGGGCGCGACGGGCGACGGTCCAGCCCGGTCCCGGCACGCTAGGTTTGCGGATGTGCAGATTGCCATCACCGGTTCCATCGCCACCGACCACCTGATGACCTTCGAGGGACTCTTCGCGGATTCCCTGGTCGTCGAGCAGCTGGACAAGATCTCCCTCTCCTTCCTCACCGAGGACCTCCAGGTCCGTCGCGGTGGAGTGGCGGCGAACATCGCGTTCGGCATGGCGTCGCTCGGACAGCGCCCCATCCTCGTCGGCGCCGTCGGCGAGGACTTCACCGACTACCGCTCGTGGCTCGAGCGGCATGGTGTCGACTGCGCCTCGGTCCACTACTCGGAGTCCCAGCACACGGCACGGTTCATCTGCACGACCGACCGCGACATGGCCCAGATCGCGACGTTCTACGCCGGCGCCATGACGGAGGCGCGGGACATCGAGCTCGGGCCGGTCGCGGACCGTGTCGGCGGGCTCGACCTCGTCGTGGTCGGCGCCAACGACCCGATCGCGATGCAGCGTCACACGGACGAGTGCCGCACGCGCGGCATCCCCTTCGCGGCGGACCCCTCCCAGCAGCTGGCCTTCCTCGACGGCGAGGGCATCCGGGGTCTCATCGACGGGGCCGAGTACCTGTTGACCAACGAGTACGAGGCGGGGATCGCCTGCCAGAAGACCGGCTGGAGTGACGAGGAGCTCGCCGCTCGGGTTCGCGTCCAGGTCAAGACCCAGGGCAAGCACGGAGTCACCGTTCGGGTCCGCGGCGAGGAGCCGATCCACATCGGCGCTGCTCGCGAGGTCCGCAAGGCGGACCCCACGGGCGTGGGGGACGCCTTCCGCGCGGGGTTCCTCACCGGACTCGCGTCGAAGCTGCCGGTCCAGCGATGCGCCGAGCTGGGTGCCATGCTCGCGACGTATGTCATCGAGACGGTCGGGACGCAGGAGTACTCCCTGAGGAAGGGCCGCTTCCTCGACCGCCTCGCGGAGGCGTACGGCGACGAGTCGGCGGCGGAGATCGGCCCGCACATCGACTGCGAGCGACCCTGACCCGCGGCTGTGCCGACACCTCCGCTGCCCACCCCGTGGGACTTCGACCTGGACCGGGTGCCTCCCGGCGAGGACCTCATCGGGATCGGCGCCGACCTCGGTGTCGCCACGCTCTACGAGGCCTACACCATCGGCGCCTTCCCCATGGGGATCGGCGACCACGGGGGTGATCCGCTGGGCTGGTGGTCGCCGGACCCTCGGGGAATCCTGCGGCTCGACGACCTCAAGGTGAGCCGGTCGCTGCGCAGGTCGGTGTCCCGGTTCGAGGTGCGCGTGGACACGGCCTTCGAGCAGGTGGTGCTCGCCTGCGCCGACCCCCGGCGCACCGGGCGCTGGATCACGCCTCAGATCGTCGAGGCCTACGTGCGCCTGCACGAGGCCGGCTGGGCGCACTCCATCGAGACGTGGCAGGAGGGCCGGCTCGTCGGTGGTCTCTATGGCGTCGCCATCGGCGGGCTCTTCGCGGGCGAGTCGATGTTCCACGCCGTGCGGGACGCCTCGAAGGTCGCGTTCGTGGCGCTGCACGGCCTGCTCGCGAAGGACTGCGACGCGCGCCGCCTGATCGACGTCCAGTGGCGCACCGACCACCTGGCCACGCTCGGTGTCACCGAGGTGTCGAGGAACGAGTACCGACGCCTGCTCGCCACGGCGTTGGAGGCGCCGTTGCCTTCGCGGTGGGCTTGAGGGGGCGGAACGGCTACTGCTCGGCCGGGACGATGAGCTCCACGACATAGACGGTGTGGTCCCCGGACGGGCGCTCCTCGACGAACCGGTGTCCCCGCATCCGGCACCACGCCGGGATGTCGTGCGCCGCGGCCGGATCGGTGGCCAGGACCAGCACCCGCCCCGCGGTCGGGTGCGCGGCGGCGTGGCGTGCGAGGTCGATCACCGGCATCGGGCACCGTTTGCCGCGGGCGTCCACGACGTCATCCCGTGATCCGGGATCCGACCCGCCGCCGGTCACAGCCCGGCCACCCCGAGCTCGCCGCGGACCGCCTCGATCGTCGGGGCGAGACTGGCGCAGAGGACGTCGACGTCATCGGCGCGGCCGGGGCTCACGTCCTTGAGCGGGAGCGTCA
>DASUQN010000329.1:0-5053 GCA_036280515.1 Intrasporangium sp.
GCGCCAGGTCAGCCGGGGCGGAGTTGGCGCGGGGGTTCCGTGGTTCGGGCCGCGCCCGGTCAGCCGAGGCGGAGTTGCCGTGGTCCGGCGACGGCTCGGGACGGGACCACCAGGTCGCGGGATCGGGGTTGGCGGGCATGAGGTCGCCGTCGAGCTGCACGTTGATCTGGGTCGGACCCAACCGGCAGCACGCCTCGCCCGCAGCCACCGCGACCGACTCGAGCGACGCATCCGGAGCCAGGTCCACACCCGGCGCGAAACGGCCGAAGATGCCCGCCTGGATCGTCGTCTGGTTCGCTCCGGTGCCGCGGAGCCGCTGCGGGCGGTCGGCCGAGACGACGACGACCGGACGCCCGGTGTGGTGGGCTTCCATGACGGCGGGCAGCAGGTTGCCGACGGCCGTTCCGGAGGTCGTCACCACGACGACCGGGCGGCGCGAGCCGGTGGCCAGCCCCAGCGCGAGGAAGCCGGCCGACCGCTCGTCGACCCGGACGTGCAGCCGAAGGTCCCGGGCGGCGTCGGCCCGGTGCAGCACCAGGGCGAGGGGAGCGGAGCGTGACCCCGGAGCGAGGACGACGTCACGCACCCCCCGCGCCCACAGAGCCTGCACGAGAGCCAGCGACACCGCGAAGGCACCGTTGGCTGGGAGCGAGCTCAGCGGCATACGGCCACTCAGTCGCTCGCGAGGGCGTCACGCATGGGGACGAGCTTGGCGTCCGACTCCGCGACCTCCGACTCCGGGTCGGAGCCGGCCACGATGCCGCACCCGGCATAGAGCCGGATCGTGGTCGGGTCGTCCGGGAGGATCGCGCCGCTGCGCAGCGCGATGCCCCATGCGCCGTCACCCCTGGTGTCCATCCACCCGACCGGCCCCGCATAGCGGCCCCGGTCCATGTGCTCGAGCTCCGCGATGAGCGCGACGGCGTTGCTCGTGGGAGTCCCGCCGACCGCGGCTGACGGGTGGAGCGATGCGGCCAGCGTGAGGGACGACGCGTCGTCCGCGCTGACGGCGGCCACGTCGGTCGCGAGATGCATGACATTGGGCAGGTGCAGGACGAAGGGCGACTCCGGCACGTTCATCGATGAACAGTGCGGAGCGAGGGCCTCGGCGACGGAGCGGACGGCGTACTCGTGCTCCTCCAGGTCCTTCGACGACCGGGCCAGCGACGCAGCGAGCGCGAGGTCCGCCTCGTCGTCGCCGGTCCGGCGGATCGTGCCCGCGAGGACCCGCGAGGTGATGAGGCCCTGGTCGCGGCGGACGAGCAGCTCCGGTGTCGCGCCGAGCAGCCCGGACACGGCGAAGACCCACGTGTTCTCGTAGCGCTCCGCGAGCCGACGCAGCACCCAGCGGGGGTCGATCGGCTCGCTCGCCGTGGCGATGAGGTCCCGCGCCAGGACCACCTTGTCGAGCGCGCCGGAGCTGATCCGTTCGACCGCCTCGGCGACCGCGTGGGCATAGTCGCTCGGCGAGACGGCACCGTCGGCGAACGTCACGCTCGACGGGGGAGTCGGTTCCTTCGCGATGGGAGGAGCCCCGAGCCGAGCCAGCTGCGGCTCGAGCGTCACCGACGTCACCCAGGTCCTGCCGTCGCGGCGACCGACGATGGTCGATGGCACGACGAGCCGGGCGGCCTCCTCGGAGTCGTCGGCGAAGGGGAACGACCCGAAGCAGACGAGCCCCGTACCCGGGATGCCGACCTCGTCGCGCACCACCGCGCGGGCCGTCACCGAACGCCACCAGGCCTCCGCGTCGTGGAAGCGGCCGGCGCCGGTCGTGGAGCAGGTCAGCGCACGCCCCCAGCCGACGAGGCCCTCGCCGCGGCGCACCCACGAGACGACGTCGTCCTGCTCGGCCTCGGCGGGCAGGTAGGTCAGCAGCGGCTCCTCGGAGTCGAGGGGCGTGGTGCGCACGATGAGCGCCGGCGCGGCCGACCGCGGGGGTTCCCCGGTGCTCTCGGGGGCGGGAAGCGAAGACATCGCCGGTAACTCTACGACCGCCGGCGCGGGTCCGGAGCGACCACCGACTCCGGCTGCGATCAGCAACACACCCGGATATCGACTGCAGACCCCGGCTGCAGCAAGGGCACGCGGTCGATAGGCGGGTGTGTTGCCGGGTGGAAGGATGGGCGCATGACTCGTGCCCAGCTCGACAAGAAGCCGGTCGACGTCGCGTCGATGTTCGACACCGTTGCCGACAAGTACGACGTCACCAACGACGTCATGACGGTCGGGATCGACCGGCTCTGGCGGCGCGCCGTCGTCAAGGCCGTCGATGCCAAGCGCGGTGAGCGCATCCTCGACATCGCCGCAGGGACCGGCACCTCGAGCGAGCCGTGGGCAGACCGCGAGATCGAGGTCGTGCCAGCGGACTTCAGTCTCGGGATGCTGCGCGTGGGGCGGCGCAGGCGACCCGACATGGCCTTCACCGCGGCCGACGCGATGCGCCTGCCCTTCGCCGACGAGAGCTTCGATGTGGTGACGATCAGCTACGGCCTGCGCAACGTGGCCGACACGGAGGCGGCCCTTCGGGAGTTCCTCCGCGTCACCAGGCCCGGTGGCCGCCTCGTCGTCTGCGAGTTCAGCCAGCCCGTCAACCGCATCGTACGAACGGTCTACGGCAACGTCGTGCTCCGCGCGCTGCCGAGCATCGCCCGCCGCACGGCGAGCAACCCGGAGTCCTACGTCTACCTCGCTGAGTCGATCCAGGACTGGCCACCCCAGGGCGAGCTGGCCCGCCGCATCGAGCAGGCCGGCTGGTCGAGCGTCGGCTGGAAGAACCTCACGGGTGGCATCGTCGCCCTCCACACGGCGGTGAAGCGATGAGCCAGCCGGACCCGGGGGCTGGGTAAGGGAGCCCCGACTGACAAGGGGGAGCGTCCCGGAGTAGGGTGCTCTGGAGTTCGTGAACTGATTCACAAGCAGCGCGCGCAGCATTCGGAACCTGCAGGGAGCCATGAGCACTACGAATGTCGACAGTCGGGTCGACACCGCAGACGTCATCGTCGTCGGAGCCGGTCCGGGTGGGTCCGCCACCGCGGCCTACCTCGCGATGGCCGGCCTCGACGTGCTCCTCCTCGAGAAGACGCACTTCCCCCGCGAGAAGGTGTGCGGCGACGGCCTGACGCCGCGCGCGGTCCGCGAGCTGGTCAACCTCGGCATCCCGACGCCCGAGGAGGACGGCTGGATCCGCAACAAGGGCCTGCGCATCATCGGTGCCGGCATGCGCCTGCAGCTCGACTGGCCGGAGAACTCCGCCTTCCCGCCCTACGGCCTGGTGCGCACGCGGATGGACTTCGACGACATCCTCGCCCAGCACGCCGTCAAGAACGGAGCCCGCCTCGTCCAGGGCGCCAACGTCACCGGTCCCGTCACCGACGCGCGCGGCTCCATCATCGGAGTCACGGCCAAGTCGGTCGACGAGAAGGGCCGGCCAACGGGGGAGGCCCACGAGTACCGGGCGCCCCTCGTCGTGGCGGCCGACGGCAACTCCTCCCGGCTCTCCCTGGCGATGGGCCGGGAGAAGCGGGACGACCGGCCCATGGGTGTCGCCGTCCGGACGTACTACACGAGCCCCCGCACCGACGACGACTACCTCGAGTCCTGGCTCGAGCTGTGGGCCAAGGACCCTTCGGGCAAGGACGTCCTCCTGCCCGGCTACGGCTGGATCTTCGGTGTCGGCGACGGCACGAGCAACGTCGGCCTCGGCATCCTGAACACCTCCAAGGCCTTTGGCCAAGTCGACTACAAGGACGTCATGCGTCGCTGGGTCGCGACGATGCCCGAGGAGTGGACGTACAACGACGAGACGATGACGCAGCCGATTCGCGGCGCCGCGCTGCCGATGGGCTTCAACCGACAGCCGCACTACGCCGATGGCCTGCTGCTCGTCGGTGACTCAGGCGGCATGGTGAACCCGTTCAACGGCGAGGGCATCGCCTACGCGATGGAGTCGGGCCGGACGGCGGCCGAGGTCATCGCGCATGCCTTCGCACGAGCCGACGCCGCGGGTCGGGAGCGAGTCCTGCGGTCCTACAACACGCGGATGAAGCAGGACCTCGGGGGGTACTACACGCTGGGTCGGCACTTCGCGACGGTCATCGGCCACCCGGACGTCATGCGGGTCATCACCAAGTACGGCTTGCCGCGCACGACGCTGATGAAGTTCATGCTCAAGACCATGGCCAACCTGGCCGAGCCGGGCGGCAGAGGGGCGAGCGACCGCCTCATCAACGCCCTGTCGAAGATCACTCCAGACGCATGAACATCACGGTGCCGTATGCCGCTGAGCTCGCTCCCCGAGAGCCCGTGACGTCGCCTGGGAGGTGGGCCTTGTGACCCCGAGCACAATCGTCGGCGACGCCCATAGGATGGGTGCGCCGTACACCGTCAGCCACCGTTGCCACTGTTGCCTGTTGTTGGCACGACCGAAAGGCAAGTGACCGAGGATGAACCCGTACGTCCCGATCCTGTTCATGCTGGGGCTCGGCTTCGCGTTCGCCGCGTTGTCCGTCGGGACCTCGCTCGTCGTCGGGCCGAAGCGCTACAACCGCGCCAAGCTCGAGGCCTACGAGTGCGGCATCCAGCCGTCGCCGCACCCGGCCGGTGGCGGCCGCGTGCCGATCAAGTACTACCTGACGGCAATGCTGTTCATCATCTTCGACATCGAGGCGGTGTTCCTCTATCCGTTCGCTGTCGCCTTCAACCAGCTCGGCCTCTTCGCGCTCGTCGAGATGGTCCTGTTCATCCTCGCGGTCTTCGTCGCCTACGCCTACGTGTGGCGGCGCGGCGGGCTCGAGTGGGACTGAGGGACTGACATGGGACTCGAGGAGAAGCTGCCCAGCGGCGTGCTGCTGACCAGCGTGGAGAAGCTGGTCAACTGGACGCGCAAGTCGTCTCTGTGGCCGGCGACGTTCGGGCTGGCCTGCTGCGCCATCGAGATGATGGCCTCCGGCGCCGGCCGCTACGACCTGGCCCGCTTCGGCATGGAGGTCTTCCGCGCCTCGCCGCGGCAGGCCGACCTGATGATCGTGGCCGGCCGGGTGAGCCAGAAGAT
>DASUQN010000330.1:0-2610 GCA_036280515.1 Intrasporangium sp.
AGCGGCTTCCACGTCCGGGTGTCCAGCACGGTGAGCACCCCGCCGGTTCGACCCGCGGCCAGGTAGCGGCCGTCGGGTGAGAAGGACAGGTCGAAGACGTCCCCTCCCGGACCGAGCTCGATGGTGCGCTCTCCGCCCAGCTCTCGGTCCAGCACGGCCACGGACGCCGTGAAGTTCAGTCCCACCGCCAGTGTCTGTCCGTCCGGGCTCCATTCCAGGACCTGTGGTGTTCCGACCGTCAGAGGCACCATCCTCTCGATCTCCCACGTGTCGGGGTCGACCACCGCGAGCCGCCCGAGGGCGGCGCCGCTGAGGAAGGTCTCGCTGGCAAGGATCAGCCGTGAGCCGTCGGGGCTCCAGGTCGAGTCGCTCAGACCGGACCGGGGAACCTCCACCCGACCGAGCACCTCCCGCGTCTTCGCGTCCAGGACCGTGGCTCCGAGGATTGTGGTCACCGAGACCTTCTGACGGTCAGGGCTGACGGACACCGACGAGCCGAAGACGGATTCGACGGTGTCCCCGACGTCCACCTCCTCCAGCACCTGCCCGCTCCCGGGGTCGAAGAAGACGGCTGCCACGTCGAGCGTGTCCGGCCCGGGTGTCTCCGTGAACCCGCGTGCGAAGTGCGAGAGCGGGCGGGTCGGGGCGACTGCCAGACGACCCGGCTCGATCACCTCGATCCGGTTCGAGACATACCGCCCTTCGAGGCCGGGGTAGCTCGACCCTAGAAGGCCCGCATCGGGGGTCAGGTCCCACTGCACGACCTGACCATCGGCGGCGGCCGTGAGCAGCGAGCGAGCGTCCGACGACACCTCCGCCTGCACCACGGGTCCCGCGTGTCCCTCGAGCGACTCGCCGAACAACCAGCGATCTCTCGGTCGGTCGATGTCCCAGAGCACCACCTGCCCGTCGTCCCCTGTGGTCACCGCGGTGGCACCGCCGGGAAGCACACGGACGTCGCGGACGGCGGCCCGATGGACATCGAGGTCCTGGAGGACGCGTCCGCGCGCGCCGAACCGGGTGATGGCCCCGTCGGACCATAGCTGGGCGACTCCGTCGGGCAGGGCGACGAACCGGAGGCTGGCCGCGTCGCGTTCACGCACGGCCAGTCGGGTCGTGCGACCCGTCGACAGGTCGTGGTACCACGCCACGGGCACATCGAGACCGCTCACGACCAGCCCGGTTCCGTCGGCACTGAACGAGGCTGCGATGTCCTGATCTGTCGTCCGGGTGTGGCCGACCCACCCTCGCTGGGTCACGACTCCGGTCGTGGGGTCGACTTCGGTCAGGGAGCCGTGGATGCCCGCCCAGCCTCGTCGAGCACCAGAGAGCACCAACAGCTCCCCGGAGGGGGTGAAAGTCACAGCGAGCGGCCACCCACCGAGCTTCGCGACACCGATGTGCCGCAGGGGGTCGCCCTGACCCGTGTAGGTGAAGAGCCCGTTCTGCCCGTCGTTGTCGCCACCCGACGCGACGAGGATCGATCCGTCAGCGGAGACTGCGATGTTCGTCGGCCAGAAGTTGTCCACGGCCATCGGGGGTGTGGGCTCCCCTGGGTGCCAGAGCAGCACCTGTGGTGAGCCACCAGGCACCACGACCATCAAGGTGCGACCGTCCTCACTCAGCGCCGTCTCCTGGATACCCTCCAGCGCGAGCTGGTGCACCTCCGTGGCCCGCCGGTGCTCGACCAAGGCGTTGAGGAGTCCGTCGCGGGTCGCTGGTGTGTCGGCGGTGCGGACCGCAGCCGCCGCGAGCAGCAGCGAGAGGTCGAGCGACCGCGCAGAGGACGAGAGAGCGGCCAGGCGATTGGCGTCGGCCACCGTCCCCGCGGCTCGGGCCTGGTTCGCGCGCTCGGCGGCGGTCCGTTGGTACCCGACGGCCACCGCGGCGGAGGCCAGAGCCAGTGTCAGGGCAGCCGCCAGCACGACGGCGAGCCGCCGGATCCGGCGCCGGCCCGCCGCCTCGACGTTGGCGCGGAACTGGGCGAGCGCCAGCTCGGCCTGTGCTCGGGCGACACTCGCCTCGACGAAGGCGCGTTCGACCTCGGTGGGACCGGAGTCGGGATCGGCCGCCCATTCGGCGGCTGCCTCGAGTCGGGTCCCGCGGTAGAGCTCATCGTCGGGTCGGCCGTTGGCGTCCCACTCGATCGCGGCGGGGGCGAGGTGGCGGCGTACGGACCTGCCGACTGCGTCGTCGGCGAGCCATGCCGTGAGCCGCGGCCAGGCGGCCAGCAGCGCCTCGTGGGTCACCTCGAGGCGGTCGTCGTGGCGCGCGAGCAGCCGACGGGCGGTCAGCGTCTCGATGACCTCCTCGGTCACCGTCGGGGCGGCGCCGACCAGTGCGAGCTCGGCTGCCGGGAGCCGTCGTGCGCGCAGGGTTCCGTGCTCGTCCTGCTCGGCCAGCCGGACCAGGATCCGGCGGGCGAGCTCCTGTCCTGGTGCGGACAACGAGGCGTACGCGGCCTCGGCGGAGCGGGCCACGGCACCGGTCACGCCGCCACTGGCCAGGTAGCCGGCCAACGTCAGGACCCCGTCGCGTCGTCGTTCCCAGGTCTCGGCCAGTGCCGTGGAGAGCAACGGCAGCGCGCCGGATCGTCCGAGCACGTCCCTG
>DASUQN010000331.1:0-3056 GCA_036280515.1 Intrasporangium sp.
CTCCTCGGCCGTCGCCTCGGGCTGGCGCAGCGTCACACGCGTGACCGGGTTGGCCACGAGCTCCTCCCACTCGACGACCCGCGTCTCACCCATGAGCTCGCCCTCGGGGAAGTGCTCGCTCACCTTGAAGCCGACGCCGAGCTCCTCGACGGCGATCCGAGCCGTGGGCAGGGCGACGCGCAACCTCTCGAGGACGGGCCGGGGGTCGAACGTCACCGTCTCGGCGATCGCGTAGCCAGAGGGGGCCTTCGGAGTGAGGTCGATGGTCACGGCACCGTTCGCGCAGACGGCGAGACCCTCACGGATGCCGAGCGCCGTGAGGATCGGGGTCGTGGCGATGATGGACCGGCCGGTGGCCACGACGATGATGACCTCGTCGGGTAGGGCGGCAACGGCGTCGCGCACCCCATCGGAGAGTTCGCCCATGTGGTTGAGCGTCGTGCCATCGAGGTCCAGGGCGAGCATCCGCTGTGCCATGGGCCCACGCTATCCGGCGTGCGCGCCGGCTGGACCAGCGCACCGGTTCGCCTACTCGTCGATGTCGCGAACCGTGCCCTCGGTGAAGACGTGCGGCGGGTTGCGTGGGTCCTCCACCGGCTCCACGCTGGTGATGACCTTCCGGCGATGGTCGCGCCGGGAGAGGACGATGAGCACGATGCCGGCGATCATGAAGATCACCCCCACGGTCGGCAGGCTGATGCCGTCCGGGTCGGCCCGCACGGCGAAGGCGAGGACCGCACCGATCACCGCGAGCGTGATTCCTGCTCCCATGACTGCACTCCTCTCGGGGTCTGGGCCTCAGACACGTACACGCAAACCCATACCCACCTGTGAGCACAGTGTGCTCGCGCGCCACCGTGGGTGTCGAGCCGCTTCGGCTGACTACTCTCCGTCAATCTTGACGATGTCGTGCTCGGTCGTCGGACCGGGAGGTGCCGTGAACCGGGCGTTGACGACGTAGAGCCGAGAGCCCTGTGCCGCGATCGTCGTCGGCACGTCGAAGTCGGGGTCGGTCAGGTCGGCCACGTGGGTCGCCGACAGGTAGTCGGGCGACATGCGCAGCTCGACGACGACGTTGGACTGGTTGCGCACGACGTAGAGCGTCTTGCCCCGCAACAGGATGCCGTCGCCCTGCGTCAGGTTCGTGCCGCCCGTGTCGACGGCGACGGCCTCGCCGGTCCGCGGGTCGACGTTGTACAGGATGCCGGTTGTGCTGTTGATGACGAGCAGCATCGAGCCGTTGGGCGTTGCGGCAATCCCGTTGGCGTTGAAGCCCGCAACCTGCTGCCACTCGCCCGTGAGTGGAATGGTCTCCACGTTCCCCGTCGGGACGCCCGCAAAGAGCTCAACCGCATAGAGCTCGGCAGCCATGGAGTTGGTGAAGTACGCGGCATCACGGGTCACCGTGACGTCGTTGATGAAGGCCGGGCCGTCGGTGAGGTGGAGGACCGCGACCTCCGCCCCGGTCGTCGCGTCGTAGACATAGGCATCGCCGAAGGTGCCGCCCGAGACGAAGAGCAGCCCGTTCTGCACCTTCATGCCGACGGCCATGCGTCCCTCGGTGCCCTCGACGAGGATGTCGCCCACCCCGGTGCGCAGGTCGCCAAGCCAGACCGACCCGTCGGCGCGCGAGCCGGCGTAGATCGAGGTTCCGGTGCCGGTGGCGATCCCCTCAGGGAGCGAGCCGGTGGGGATGGGAATGATGTCCGGGAAGGGCTCGGCCGTGGCCGCCCCCAACGGAGCCACTGCGAACACAGCGGCGAGCGCGGATGTCACCAGTACGCTTCGTGTCCTCATCGCTCCACGCTACGGGGCGATCGTTGATCAGTAAACAGTGCCGGCCGTCAGTCCTGCACCGAGCGACAGCTGCCGTCAGGGAGCAGAGGTCTCCATCTGTTGGCTGAGGTACTGCTCAACGCCGACGAGCTCCATGGCCTGCAGCTGGCTCTCGAACCAGTCCGCGTGGCGCTCCTCGTCACGGACCATCTCCTCGAAGACGGCAGCGGTGCCGTGATCACCGAGGTCGTGGCATTCCCGCGCCCCGGCGTTGAACTGGGCGACGGCCGCCCGCTCGCTCTCGAGCGCGAGGGTGAGCATCTCCTTCGCGTCCTCGCCGCTCCGGATCGGGTGGAGCCGCTGCACGTTCGGGTGGCCGTCGAACATGAGGATGCGGTTGATCAGGGCGTCGGCATCCTTCATCTCGTCGATGGACAGGTCGTAGAAGGCCTTGCCGAGCTTCGGCAGCCCCCAGTTGTCGAGCATGCGAGCGTGGAGGAAGTACGTGTTGGTGACGGTGAGCTCGAAGGTCAGCGCATCGTTGAGCAGCTCCACGACGCGAGGGCTAACTGGCTGCAACTTCCACCTCCGTGGGGGACAGGGCGTGCGTCTCGCCATGCTCGCACACCAGCCGCCTCACAGAGAACACACAGGACCCGCAGTCTCGGCCGGCGCCAGTCGCCATGCAGGCCTGGGCGAGGGTGCGGGCGCCCGAGGCGTAGGCCGCGGTGACGTCGCGGTCGCTCACGACGGCGCATTGGCACACGATCATTGGGCACCCTCTCGGACTGACAGCGCTGACCACCGGAGTGGTTAGGTTCGGCTTACCTAAGCACAGCGTCCTCTGATCGACAAGCCAGCGCCATGCGCTTTCCACGGAGCGGAACGCCACCAGACACATGGAGAGAGGACGTTCGAGTCTGGCGACCGTGCCTGGTCCCGGGTTCATCGGCTCGCTCATCGTGTTCGAGGCGGCCGTCGGAGGCGGCAACGGTGTAGCGGGTTCCCGCCATCCGGCCCGTCACCCTGGCCGACCCAGCTCACCCAGAGCCGTCTCGATGCCACGGTGGAAGGTCGGATAGGCGTAGATCATCGAGCGCATCGTCTCGAGCGGGACGTGCGCGTGCACGGCCAGCGCGAGTGCGCCGAGGACCTCTCCTGCGTAAGGACCCATGGCAGTCGCGCCGACGAGGACTCCGCGTGCCGGGTCGGCCACGAGCTTGATGAAGCCGTCACCGCCGGCGCCGTGGATCCAGCCCCGCGTGGTCTCGCCGAGCGGC
>DASUQN010000332.1:0-2497 GCA_036280515.1 Intrasporangium sp.
CTGTGCGGACAGGATGGTCGCGACGAGCAGCTCGAGCGGGTTGGTGAAGTCGAGCTCGCAGTGCGCATACGGGTAGCGGTCGTGCAGCGCCCGGTACATCTTCCGGGCGCGCCTCGTCCGCGCGACGGGACTCTCGTCGGCAGTCACGACGGCACGAGCAGACACAGACGTCACTGTATGCCGCTGAGCTGGCACCCACGCAAAGGGCTCACTTCCACAGCCCTGCCGTCCAGGCGTCAGTGCGAGGGGGCTCGCACTGGCAGGGACAGTCGGGCAGGCAGGCGAGCTCGAAGCAGTCGTCGAGGCAGGTGCACTCCCGAGGAGGCGATGCCCGCAGCGCGGCGAGGGCCATGTCCCTCCGCCGCTGGCGCTCGCTTGCGGCGCGCTCCCGTTCGGATCGGACCGTCGGGTGGTCCTCCGGCGCACGCCCGCGCTCGCGCAGGCGGTTGCGCTCCTGGCGCTGTCGGTACCAACCGCGCGCTGGCGGCAGGCCCTTGCGGGGCTGGACTCCTCGTTCGTTGGGAAAGCCGATGTCCGGCGGCGTCGCATCGAGATGCGCCGGGAAGCGTCGATTCCCGTGGTCCCGGAGCGTGTCGGCAGGGACTGCCTCAACGGGGCGGCCGGCACTGTCAACCACAGCCAGGCGCAGGTCGGCCAGCGCCAGAATGGCCTCCATCGTGGGGAGGTCGACCCGGCCAGGGGTCGACTCGAGCCGGCCGACGGCAGCCCGCGACAAGCCGAGGATGTCAGCCAGGTCCCGCTGGCTCAGGTCTGCGAGGCGTCGGGCTCGTCTGACGTAGCCGCCGACATCGAACGCCATGTGACCCCGTTCTCCGGACGATTGAGTGGCTCGACCCTGCCACGCACCCCCGACATCCGCCCGCATCGCATCCTGCTCCGCCTCCCGGAGCAGAATGCGAGTTCCCGCGACCCCCTCGCATTTCGCAAAACGCACCCCCCGGCGCGCACTCGCATCCTGCTCCGCTTCCCGGAGCAGAGTGTGAGTGGCCGCGACCCCCTCGCATTTCGCGAAACGGCCACCCCCGCGCGCACTCGTATCCTGCTCCGTCTCCCGGAGCAGGATGCGAGTCCGGTTGGCGGGGGACCATGCCTCGCGGCTCGCGGCAGGTTCGGCCGGGAGCGGGCCACACGCACAGCGGTTCTGGCAGACTGACCCCGTGGACCCAGACGTGGTGAGGCGCGCTCCGCTGTTCAAGGCACTCGACGATGAGGCTGCCTCGGCCCTGCAGGGACAGATGAGTCTCGCTCGTCTCGAGCGCGGGGACGTGCTCTTCTACGAGGGCGATCGCGGCGACTCCCTCTACGTCATCGCGGAGGGCAAGATCAAGCTCGGGCGCACCAGCGCAGACGGTCGCGAGAACCTCGTGGCCATCCTCGGGCCGGGTGAGATGTTCGGCGAGCTCAGCCTCTTCGACCCCGGGCCCCGCACGATGACCGCCACGGCAGTCGCCGAGACGCAGCTGCTCGGCCTCGGCAACGATTCCTTGACGGGCCTGCTCGCCGGCCGCCCCGAGGTCGCGAAAGCGCTCCTCGCGGCTCTGGCCCAGCGCCTCCGTCGCACCAACGCACACCTCGCCGACCTCGTCTTCACCGACGTCCCCGGTCGCGTGGCCAAGGCGCTCATCGACCTGTCCGAGAGATTCGGCCGGCATGTCGAGGGCGGCATCATGGTCGCCCACGACCTCACCCAGGAAGAGCTCGCGCAGCTCGTCGGGGCGTCGCGTGAGACGGTCAACAAGGCGTTGGCGGACTTCCAATCGCGCGGCTGGCTGCGGCTCGAGGCGCGAGCCGTGCTCCTCCAGGACGTCGAGCGCCTCAAGCGCCGCGCCAAGTAGTCACATCGAAGGAGCAGCTCGCGACGCTCCTTCTCGCGAACTGCTCCTTCGATCGGGCGGCCTCAGCCGGTCGAGCGTCCTGCGAGCCGGTCTCGGAGCCGGTCGACCATGCCCACGCCCGGGCCGGCGAGCTTGTGGAACAGCTGGTTGTTCGGAGTGGATGGGTGGGGACGCGTCGGCGCCACCTTCTTCGCCATCTCCACCTTCCCAGCCAGTTCCACGAGGTCCGCGCGCGGGAGCGCGGCGCGCAGCTGCGGGAAGTGCTTCGTCTCCTCATCGGTGATGTGATCCGCGAGCACCGCGTCGAGCGTGCGGAGCAGCTCGCTGAACCGCGGGTCGGACCCGGCCACGCCCTCGAGCTCCTTCAGGGTCTCCTCCAGCTGCCGGTGCTCCTCGAGGTCGTGGTTGACCGCCTCCTGGCCGTTCGGCAGGTGCTTCTTCATGGCCGGGTAGACGTACATCTCCTCAGCGACAGCGTGCCGCACCAGCTCGGCAGTGGCCGTGTCCGCGAGATCCCGGCGCAGGCCCGGATCTCCCGTGGCCCAGATCTCCCCGATGAGCGCCGCCACTTCTCGGTGGTCGGCCGTGAGGACGTCAACGACGTCGTCACCGGTCCCGTCCGAGGCCTGGAGCTCATCCGA
>DASUQN010000333.1:0-3576 GCA_036280515.1 Intrasporangium sp.
GCCCTCATCAAGGTCGAGCAGGTCCTGCCATCCCGGCTCCGGCATCGGGTAGGCGCCCTCCGCTCGGCCGTCGTCCAGCTGGCGTCGCCGGTGAGCGGCGTGGACCCGACCGTGCTCGCTGCGATCGCCACCGCCATTGGCGACCGGGAGAGCCTGCGTTTCGACTACCGTGCCCGCGACGGCGCTGAGGGCCGCCGCACCGCCGAGCCGCACCGGCTGGTGAGCTCGGGGCGCCGCTGGTACTTGGTCGCATGGGACTCCGAGCGGCGGGACTGGCGCACGTTCCGGGTCGACCGGATGGGGCTGCACACACCGAACGGGCCGCGCTTCACTCCCCGAGAACCACCGGGCGGCGACATCACCCGCTACGTGTCGGAGCAGATCTCCATCTACCCGTACCACTACCACGGCCGGTTCACGGTGCATGCGCCCGCGCAGGTCGTCGAGACGCGAATGCCGCCCACCGTCGCATCGGTCGAACCGGCCACCGACGACACCTGTGTAGTCAGGGCCGGCTCGAACTCCCTCGACGAGCTCGCGATTTGGGTCGGGCAGCTCGGCGTCGCATTTGAGGTGCACGAGCCCCCCGAGCTCGTCGACCACATTCGTGCGCTCGGCGCCCGCCTGCTCGACGCGGCGCCCTCAGCTCTCGGGGGGCAGAGCTGACGGTCATATCGTGTCAGGTGAACCAGCCCCACCCCTTGATCCCCTGAGAGGGCGACCCGATGGCCGAGCAAGCCGGCGTGATCAACGACCAAGGACACGATCACGATGCCGCGTTCAGCGAGCTCATCGGCTCGTCCCCGCCCGAGGTGCAGGAAATCGCACGTGCCATCCGAGATCTGGTCTACGACGTGCTACCGCAGACCGTCGAGGTCGTCTGGCCTCGGCAGGGTTCCGTCGGTTGGGGAACCGGGCCCAGGAAGTTCAGCGAGCAGTTCGCCTACTTCATGCCCTTCACGAAGCACGTGACGCTCGGCTTCTACCACGGCGGTGGGCTCGAGGACCCAACCGGTCTGCTCCGGGCCGGTGGAACACAGGCGTCGGGCAGGCTGAGCATGCGCAGCCTCAAGATCACCTCACTCGACGAGGTCACACGACCAGAGCTGCGGGACCTGCTCCTCGCGTCCACCCAGCATGGCGTACCGCCACCCCGTGGCTGAGCCTCGTGCCTGTGGGTGGCATATCGGGCGTCATCGCACGGTGCGGAAGAAGGTCCGCAGGTCCTCGGTGAGGAGGTCGGGCACTTCCATGCCCGGGAAGTGGCCGCCCCGGTCAGACTCGGACCAGTGGGCCATCGTGTCAGTCGGGTCGAGCAGACTGCGAAGCGTGGTGTCCGCGGCGAAGACTGCGACGCCGGTTGGCGGGGCGGGCGGCATTGCACTCCAATCACTATTGCTGCCTCCTCGTCGCCGCCCCAACCACCCTCCCCCGCGGCCTGCTGGGCCGCGAACTCGCGCCAGGCGCGCATGCCGTCGTAGGTGGCGTGCGCCGTCGAGGCCCCGGAGCCCGTGAACCAGTAGAGGCTGACGTTGGTCAGAAGCTGGTCGCGGTCGACGGCCTTGTCCGGACGGGGCTTGGCCGGGTCGGTCCACTCGTGGAACTTCTCGACGATCCAGGCAAGCTGGGCGACAGGCGAGTCGTGGAGGCCGTAGGCCAGCGTCTGCGGGCGCGTCGACTGGATGGCGAGGTAGCCGATCCCGTTCTCCCGGAAGGCGTTGTGCCGCTCGGCGCGGTCGCGATCCGGACCCTCGAATGCCTCCGGGTCGAGCGCCGGGTCGAAGGGGGCGGCGGCGGCGGTCCCGGTCAGGTGGATACCTACGACGCGGCCGGGAGCGACCATGGGAAGCATGCCCGCGACGCCCGACCCGACGTCGGTGCCGTGTGCGGCGAACCGCTCGTAGCCGAGGCGTGTCATCAGCTCGGCCCACGCCTGAGCCACGCCGAAAAGGTTGAAGCCCGCGGCGGACAGCGGCGTCGAGAAGCCATAGCCGGGAAGGCTCGGGATGATGACGTGGAAGGCGTCGGCCGGATCGCCGCCGTGGGCCCGCGGGTCGGTGAGCGGTCCGATGAGTCGCGTGAACTCGACCGGGGAACTGGGCCAGCCGTGCGTGAGGAGGAGGGGCAGGGCATCGGGCTCGGAGGACCGGACGTGGAGGAAGTGGACCGTCTGGCCGTCGATGTCGGTCGTGTACTGCGGGAATGCGTTGAGCGCCTCCTCCTGAGCACGCCAGTCGAAGCCGTCGCGCCAGTAGTCGGCCAGCCCTCGGAGGTAGGCGGGCGGGACTCCGCGACTCCAGTCGTCGGGAGCCAGCGGCGTCGAGGGCCAGCGAGCCGCGGCCAAGCGGGCGCGGAGGTCATCGACGTCGGCCTGCGGGATGTCGACCCGGAACGGGCGAATGGCGGAGGAGGAGGTCGGGTTTGCCGGGGTCGGGCCGGTGGGTTCGGTGTTCGTCGTCATGAAGACCAGGCTAGAAACAATTGCGGAAGAATTCCTTCCGCGATGAGGACGAGAATTGCGGCATGTTCGAGACGTCGGCCCGGCTCCTGCGCCTGCTCGGCCTGCTCCAGTCCCGCCGCGACTGGACGGGAGAACAGCTCGCTGAACGCCTTGCGGTCAGCGCCCGCACCGTCCGCACCGACGTCGAACGCCTCCGCGCGCTCGGCTATGCCGTGGACGCCGTGCCCGGAGTCGGCGGTGGCTATCGGCTCGGTGTCGGTGCGACCGTGCCTCCGCTGCTCCTCGACGACGAGGAGGCCGTGGCCGTCGCGATCGGGTTGCGCGGAGCCGCGGCGGGTGCCGTCGACGGCATCGAGGAGACGTCGATCCGGGCGCTGACGAAGCTCGAGCAGCTCCTCCCGGCGCGCCTGCGCCGGAGGGTCGCCTCCCTCGCTTCTGCGACCGTGACGGTCCCACCGAGCGCAGCTGCGGCGCCATCGGTTGATCCCGAGACACTGATGGCGATCGCCAATGCGTGCCGGGATCATGAGCGTCTTCGGTTCGACTACGTGTCCCACAGCGGGACGGAGAGCCGACGCGTCGTCGAGCCGCACCGCATCGTCAGCTCGGGCCGCCGCTGGTACCTGCTGGCCCACGACGTCGACCACGGGGACTGGCGCACCTTCCGGGTGGACCGCCTGCGGCTGCGGCTGCCTGCCGGCCCGCGGTTCGCCCCGCGTGACCTGTCCGACGCGCGAGTGCGAGAGCTGGTCTCCGGAGCACTGGCGACGGCGACCTGGGCCTACCGCGCCTGGGTCACCGTCTCCGCGCCGGCCGACGCCGTCGCAGCGCGGCTGCCCTGGCCGGCCACCATCGAGCCGCTCGACGCGACCAGCTGCCGGCTGGAGCTCGGGTCCGACTCGCCCGAGCTCCTCGCCGTCCACCTCGGGATGCTCGGTGCCGACTTCATGATCGACCCGGCTCAATCACCCGAGCTGACGGAGTGGCTGCGCGTGCTCGCCGGCCGCTACGCACGCGCCGGTCGCCCAAGCAGCGCCGGTGAACCATGAATGGGCACGTCATCGATGCCCTCAAACGTGCTCGCCCCTCGAGCCGTCCGTCAGCTCGCGAACAAT
>DASUQN010000334.1:0-2160 GCA_036280515.1 Intrasporangium sp.
GCCGCCGACCTGCAGACGAGCTGAGGGCTCACACCCCCCGCAGCACCGGCCCGAGGGACTCGAGCACGCTCGCGTCCTCGATGGTCGCGGGCACGGTCGGCGTGCCTCCGTCGGCGATCTCGCGCATCGTCTTGCGCAGGATCTTGCCCGACCGCGTCTTCGGCAGGCCGGCAACGATGTCGACCTGGTGCAGTGCGGCAACGGCACCCACCTCACCGCGGACCCGCGCGACGAGCTCCTTGCGGATCCGCTCGCCCTCGGCCGCGCCGTCGATCCCCGCCTTGAGCACGACGAGCGCCCGCGGCACCTGGCCCTTGAGCTCGTCATGCACGCCGATGACGGCACACTCCGCAACGGCCTCGTGCCCGGCCAGCGCGGCCTCGATCGAGCCGGTCGACAGGCGGTGGCCGGCGACGTTGAGGACGTCGTCCGTGCGGCCCATGACGAACAGGTAGCCGTCCTCGTCGATGTAGCCGCCGTCCCCCGTGAGGTAGTAGCCCGGGTAGGCCGCGAGGTAGGACGAGACGTAGCGCTCGTCGTCCTGCCAGAGCGTCGGCAACGTGCCGGGTGGCATGGGCAGCTTGATGCAGATCGAGCCCTCCTTGCCGGCCGGGAGCTCAGTCCCCTCGCCGTCGAGCACCTGCACGTCATACCCCGGCACCGCGACCGTGGGCGATCCCGGCTTGATCGGCAGCAGCTCGATGCCCTTGGGGTTGCAAGCGATCGGCCAGCCGGTCTCGGTCTGCCACCAGTTGTCGATGACCGGCACGCCGAGGGCGGCAGAGGCCCACTCGTACGTGTCCGGGTCGAGCCGCTCGCCCGCGAGATAGAGGGTGCGGAAGGCGGACAGGTCGTAGTCCTTGACGAGCGACGCCGTCGAGTCCTCCTTCTTGATGGCGCGGAAGGCCGTGGGCGCCGTGAACAGGCAGACCGCGCCGTACTCGGAGATGACGCGCCAGAAGGCGCCGGCGTCCGGCGTCCCGATCGGCTTGCCCTCGTAGAGAACCGTCGTCGCGCCGGTCAACAGCGGCCCGTAGACGATGTAGGAGTGACCGACGACCCAGCCGACGTCGCTCGCCGTGAACATCGTCTCGCCCGGCTGGACGTCGTAGAGGTTCGCCATCGACCAACGCAGCGCGACGGCGTTGCCTCCGCTGTCGCGGTAGATCCCCTTCGGCTTACCGGTCGTGCCCGAGGTGTAGAGGATGTAGAGCGGGTCGGTGGCGGCGACCGTGACCGGGTCCGCCCCTGCCTGGGCCGCCTCGCCGGACTCGAACTCCTCCCAGTCGACGTCGCGCTCCCCCAGCTCGGCCCGCTCCTGCGGGCGCTGGAGGATGACGCAGGCCTCCGGCTTGTGCTCCGACCGGTGGATCGCCTCGTCGAGGAACGGCTTGTACTTCACGACGCGCGACGGTTCGATCCCGCACGACGCTGACAGCACCACCTTGGGGGCCGCGTCGTCGATGCGTGCCGCGAGCTCCTGCGGCGCGAATCCGCCGAAGACGACGGAGTGCACGGCACCGATCCGCGCGCAGGCCAGCATGGCGATGACGGCCTCCGGCACCATCGGCATGTAGATGACGACGCGGTCGCCCTTCTCGACCCCGAGCCCGCGCAGGCCACCTGCCACGGCCCGCACCCGAGCCAGCAGGGCGGCATACGTGATGGTCTCCTTGGTGCCCGTCACCGGGGAGTCGTAGCGGATGGCGGGCTGGTCGCCCCGGCCCGCGGCGACGTGTCGGTCGACCGCGTTGTGGCAGACGTTGAGCTCGCCGTCGGGGTACCAGCGGTAGAAGGGCGGGTTGTCCGCGTCGAGGATGCGCGTGGGCGGGGTGACCCAGTCGATGAGGTTCGCCGCCTCCGCCCAGAAGGCGTCAGGATCCGTCAGGCTCGCCTCGTACGTGGTGCGGTACGTCGAGGGGTATGCCGCTGGGCTCGCTCCGTCGCTCATGTTCCCACCCTGCCCGGTCGGGATGGACGGGGGCCAGTCCCGGTTGCGTCACACGAGCCGAGTGGTCAGATCCCGTCGGCGAGCGGGGTGCCGACGCTGACGCGCCGTTTCGTGATGGACATCGACATGGCGGCGGCCGCGAAGCAGAGGGCGCCGGCGACGTACCAGGCGACGGTGTAGGCCCCGAGCTGGTCGCGGATGACGCCGGC
>DASUQN010000335.1:0-4384 GCA_036280515.1 Intrasporangium sp.
CGGCGGGGGCGTGACTCGACGAGGCGGCACCGCGGGACCCGGACCCCACGATGGCAACACCGGCGCGCTCTCACTCGAGTGTGCAGAACGTGCCGGCGCCAAGTGCAGACTCGACCCAGTCTCCGGCGCGCTCTCACTCGAGTGTGCAGAACGTGCCGGCGCTGACTGCACTCTCGACGCAGGGCGTTCAGGCTGAGATGCCCACGCGCGACCCCATGGGGAGGGTACGGCCTCCTCGGACTCAGTCGTCCCGACGCTGAAGGTGGGGAGCGCCCCGGTTGCTGGCGGCATTTTCTGCACACTCGACTGAGTGGGGGGCTCAGTCGGAGCGGCGGGCTCAGTCGGAGCGGCGGGCTCTGACGGAGTGGGGGGCTCAGCTGGCACGGTCGCCTCAGGGGGCTCCGGCTCTGGGGGCGCTGGGGTTTCCGTCTCCGTCGCGGTCCCCATCGCCGAGACGACGGCCACGCCGCCAGGGCCGCCGACCAGCGTCTGGGCAGGAGCCGGCTCCCTCGCCTCCTTGTCCTCGAGGACTCGGAGCTCGACACGCTCGGGGTGCCGGTCGAGGAGGAGGTCGGTCCAGACCCTTGGGTTCAGGGCCCGGACCTCATGCTCCGTGCCGTCCGCCATCGTCAGCCTGGCTGACACCGGCCCGAACGCGACCAGCCGAGTCTGCGGCCTCCAGTGGACGCCGACGAAGTGATGAGCCTTCCGCGGCCCGCCCATGGTCAGCACGTCGATCACGTCGTCCAGGTGCCCTCCGTCAGCGGCGTCGCTCGCGGTCAGGGTGCGGTCATCGTCCTCCTCGAGGCCGATGAGCAGATGCATGCCGGGCCCACCGATGTGGGTCCAGCCGTCGGGAGCGCGTTGTACGACGACGGACGGATCAGTCACACCAACGACCTGCTCTCGCCTGTCGGCCCTTCACCTGCCGCCCGGCCGCCCGGCACGTCACCCGTCCCGTCGCCCATCCCTTTGGCCGAAACGTCCACGTCAGCGGGCTGCTGCCCTGCGGGGGGCTCGCTCCGGTCACGACCGATCGACTCGCGGGGAGTGGTGTCCTCGTCGACGTCGGCCTCGGACTCCTGCCCCTGCAGCCTGACGACGACGACAGTGACGTTGTCGCGACCTCCGGCGGTCACCGCCCTGCGCACGAGCTCGTCCGAGGCCTCCTGTGCATCGTCGACGTCGAGGAGGACGGACTCGATCTCCGACGCCTCCAGCTCGTTGGAGAGCCCGTCCGTGCAGATGACGAAGGCCTCTCCCGGATAGGGCGGGAAGACCCAGGTGTCGACATGACCCAGGGGGTCCCGCCCCAGCGAGCGGGTGATGACATTGCGCCCGGGATGGCGCTGCGCCTGCTCGGCCGTGATGACCCCGCGGTCGACGAGCTCCTGGACCTCCGAGTGGTCGACGGTCACCTGGGAGAGCTGACCGTCGATCAACCGGTAGACACGGGAGTCGCCGATGTTGAAGACGACCCAGTGCTGCGAGGCGCCCCCCGAGACGAGGGCGAGCCCCGCGACGGTGGTCCCCATCCCCGTCTGCTCGGGATGGCGAGCGGCCGACTCCAGAATGCGCCGGTTCGCCTCAGCGACCTGCTCGACGATGTCGCGGGCCTGCAGGACCGGCCGCTCGGCCAGTTCCAGCAGGGCGTCGGTGGCGATCCCGCTCGCCACCTCACCGGCGGCATGTCCCCCCATGCCGTCCGCGACGACGAAGATCGTCCCAGCGACCTTGGCGCTGTCCTCGTTGTGCTGGCGCACTCGGCCAACGTCGGTCGCGACACCGTGCGATATCGCCGACTGGTCCGTGGTCATGCGACCGGGTTCCCTTCCGCCTCGACAGGCGCGGGTGCCCACGGCCGCACTCGGACCGACGCAAGCACCGAACGGATCAGTTCGTAGTCCTGCTCGGCGGACGGCCCGCCGACCGACCCGCTCAGCTGGACGACCCAGGCGGCGGCGCCCTCGCGCTCCGGTCGGACGACGTGGAACAGGTTGGCCTGAAGGATGGTCTCGACGTCCGGGTCCGGCCAGGTGGCATCACAGCCCACGAAGCGAGCGTGACCCAGCTCAGCGGCATACGGCTGACTCGTGACCCCACCACGTGACTGCGCCAGCGCGTCGATGCGGCGGAGCGACTCCTCCTCGGTCAGGTCGGCACCGCACTGCTCGACGCTGACGACGACGTTGGGGTCGAAGCCGCCCGTGCGGGGCAGCTTGGCGGCGAGTGCAGTGCCGGGCGCGTGCACGGGCATCCAGCCCTCGGGGACGTCGACGGCCACGGATGGCGGGCCGGGGAAGTCCCGGCTCGGGTAGGCCAAGGTGCTCATCGAGGTCCTTTCGTCGCTCCGTTGGCGAGGCCTGGGTTCCATACCGGATGGCCGGAGCGCGGCAAGTCAATCAAATGCACGCCAAATGTGTCAGGTCAGGCTCACGGGAAGAAGCCACCGATCGTGCCGATGGGGTCCTTGACCGCCGCTCCGACCCCGTCGGCGACATCACCCAGACCGGTGTCCTCGAGGAACTCCTTGGGGTTGACGTCAACACTGAAGCTGGCCCCGCCACCGATGCCGATCGCTGCTCCGACGTCGACCTTGACCTTGACGCTCTCGGCACTGAAGTTCGCGTCGATGTTGGCGTGCGCGCCGATCCCTGCGTAGACCTCGCCTCCGACCGTGCCGCCCACTCCCGCGATGTTGCCCCCGACCTCTCCGCCGGCCTTCACCCCGGCGAAGGCCTCGGCGCCGGCGCTGGTCCGGATGCCATCCTTGCCGATCGCCACCGAGGCGTCAGCCTTGGCCTCGGCGCCGGCCATGGCGTCGGCGCCGGCGTGCGCCGCCAGGGGACCGTTGTCGTAGGCGACCCCCGCCTCCCCCTTCACGCCGACCATGGCGGACGCATTCGCCTTGGCGGCCAACCCGTCCTTGCCGATCGCGACCGAGGCATCGGCCTTGCCCTCGGCGCCGACGAAGCCGCTCGCGTTGTACTTTCCATGGGCGCCGAGGTTGCCCTCGACGCCGCCCTTGAGCAGGTAGGCACCGGCCGTCCCGCCGAGTCCCGCAGCGAGCGCGCCCTCCTTGATGCCGAACTCGTGGTAGCCCTTGACCTCCGTGCCCGGGCCGCCGCCGTAGGCCATCCGGACGGCGTGATCCTTGTCGGTGACATTCCCGTCGACGTCGTAGTACACCGGCTCGTAGTCGGTGTGGACCTCGTGGTCGGTCCGCTCCGTCCAGTTGACGCCCTCGAGGCCGCGGTCGATGGCCTTGTCGGCGTTCGGGTGACGGTTGGCGAAGGCGTCCTTGTCCTCGGAGTTGTCGGTCGGCAGCCACGGCCGGTCGACCTTGCGCTCGGTCTCGCTGCGCCACCCGGACTCCTGCTCGAGCTGATGGTCCCTGAAGTCGCCGGCATGCGTGTACCGGTCGTAGCGAACCCGTCCGTCGTCGCCCTCCCTGGCGTTCTCATAGGTGTGCCGGCCGTCCTGGGTCGTGTGGCGGTAGCTGGTCCCGGACTCGTCACCCATGCTGTCGGGCTGCTTGTCCGGGTCGAGCCGGAACTTCTTGCCCTCGGTCTTCGTGACGTCGTTCAGCCCACCACCACCAGCACCGGCACCGGCACCCGAGCCGGCCCCGCCGCCTCCCGATCCACCCGACCCACCCGACCCACCCGACCCGCCCAGGCCGGATGCCGAGAGCTGGGCGGCGACGTTCTCGTCGAGCCGCCGGGCCATCGCATCAAAGACGCCGTTGCAGGCCTGCAGACCCGGCACGGCGGTCGCGTTGAAGTGTCGGACCAGGGCCCGGAGGTTGTCGCCGCCCCAGCTGGCCTCGATGGAGCGCATGGCACCCCGGGACGTCGCCTCGATCCGGGTCAGCTCCGCCTGCATCCCCTTGATGACCCGGGCGGTCCGTGCGAGCGCCTCGACGTCGGCGCCCTTGGCATAGGTCGTCATCCGGCCGCCTCCTCCTCGAGGAGGGGCGTGGTGCCCGGCCCGGGAGTCACGTGTAGCCGGCTGATCACGGTGCCGAGCTCCGCGTAGTCCGCACGGTGGTTGGTCGAGCCGATCGTGCCCGTCACCGTGATGCGGACGAGCCCGCCGTCGACGTCACGTCGCACGAAGCCGAAGAGGTTGCGCACGAGCAGCGTCCCCGCCGCTGCGTCGACGTAGCTGAGGTCGCGCCCGAAGAACGTGACGCCCCCGATGTTGTGGCCGTAGACCTTGCCGGCCGCGCCCTCGAGGCGCTCCCTGGCGAGTCGCTCGACGCCATCGAGGTCGTAGCGCACCGTGTGGTCGGCGGGCACCTCGTCGATCGTCACGAGGACGTTGGGCCGGAACTGCCCCTCGGCGGTGGGCCGCAGCGCGACGAGTGCGGCCCCCGCGAGGT
>DASUQN010000336.1:0-2418 GCA_036280515.1 Intrasporangium sp.
GACCCGCTCCGGCGGCTGCGGCTCGACCGCACCGGGGGCCGCCCGCCGATCCCCGTCGAGATCGACGGCGCAGACGTGCGTGCCGTCCTGGGCCGGTCGTCCATCCCGGCGCCGAGCACCTCGGCCGTGTCAGCGGTCGACCTTGCCACCCGCAGCTTTGTCCATGAGGCGTCCGATGGCCTGCCCGTCAAGTGGGCCCAGGCCGTCGAGGACGCGGTCGACCAGGGTGAGGGAGCCCTGGGTGACGCCTTGGACCAGGCGATCGTCGGCACCTCGCTGCGCGCTCGCCGACCGATCTGGTGGCTGCTCGTCAACGTCATCCAGTGGACCCTGGGAATCACGGCGGCCCTGGGGCTGCTCTGGCTCGCGGCACTGTGGGTCGCGGGGCTGGCCCAGATCCCGACAACCGACACGCCGACCTGGGGGATCCTCCCGATCCCCCTCGTCATGCTGGTGGGAGGCGTGCTCCTCGGACTGCTCCTCGGCGTCGTGTCCAGGTGGTGGGCGCGGATCGGTGCGCGTCGGCGCACGGCCGCCATCGGGAGACGGCTCACCGAAGCGGTGGCAAAGGTTGCTGACGAGCGCATCGCCATCCCGGTCGACGAGGTGCTGGACCGTCACCGCGAGACGCGGGAGCAGCTGGACCGGGCGGCGGGCTGACGGCGCGTCTCGCGTTGTCCACAACCCCGTCCGTTCGGCGCTGTCGTCCACAGGGACGGCGACCGCACTGGTTGCGGCACGCTGAACGGACGACCGTGGTCCCCGAGCGGCACGACGCCGCACCCGAGCCCGCCGACACCTGTCGGCGCCGACAGGAGGTTGCAGCATGAACGAGACCCGCATCACGGTCCACGGCAACGTCACGGCCGCGCCAGTCGAGCGCACGTCGCGCAACGGCAACGTCTTCACGACGTTCCGGGTCGCGAGCACGCCCCGTCGACGCACCGCCGACGGCACGTACGTCGACCTCGACACGAACTTCTTCAGCGTCATCAGCTGGAGCGCACTCGCGGCCAACACCGCCGCGGCCCTGCAGAAGGGGCAACCGGTCATCGTCGAGGGGAACTTGTCGATCAAGACCTACCTCACGAGCGATGGGCAGCCTCGCACCGATGCCGAGATCGAGGCGCAGCACATCGGGCACGACCTCGTCTTTGGCCGCGCCTCGTTCGAACGGCTGAGCCGGGCGGCGGCCCTCGGTGTCGACCGCAACGCCGACCCTGCCGTCCGGCACGCCATGGCCGAGACCAACGGCGTCTCCATCGCGGCCGACGCGCTCCGGCCGGCGAACGTCGACGCCAACGGGGAGGCCTTCGACGGACCGGTCGAGGGCGGCGGTTCCGGTCCCGTGCAGCAGTTCGGCGACCCCGAGACCGACGCCTACAGCGTGGAGGACGCTGCCGCGTGACACCGGGGATGACGCCTGGGAGGCACCCGCCCCAGACGGTCCCACGCACGGCGGGCGGATTCGGTGACGCGGCCGATCGCAGATAGCCTTCTGCGCATGGCCGAGTACATCTACACCATGACGCGGGCGCGCAAAGCCCACAACGAGAAGGTCATCCTCGATGACGTCTCGATGTCGTTCTACCCGGGCGCGAAGATCGGCATGGTCGGCCCGAATGGCGCCGGCAAGTCGACGATCCTGAAGATCATGGCCGGACTCGACCAGCCCTCCAACGGCGAGGCACGCCTCGCCCCGGGCGCGACCGTCGGCATCCTGCTCCAGGAGCCCCCGCTCAACGAGGACAAGACCGTCCTCGGCAACGTCGAGGAGGGTGCGGGCGAGATCAAGGCCAAGCTCGACCGTTACAACGAGATCAGCGCCGAGATGGCCAACCCGGACGCCGACTACGACTCGCTCCTCGAGGAGATGGGCAAGCTCCAGGAGCAGATCGACCACGCGGATGCGTGGGACCTCGACAACCAGCTCGAGCAGGCCATGGACGCGCTGCGCTGCCCGCCCCCGGACCTGCCCGTCACCAACCTCTCCGGTGGGGAGCGTCGCCGCGTTGCCCTGTGCAAGCTCCTCCTCCAGAAGCCGGACCTGCTCCTCCTCGACGAGCCGACCAACCACCTTGACGCCGAGTCGGTCCAGTGGCTCGAGCAGCACCTCGAGAGCTACCCCGGCGCCGTCATCGCCGTCACCCACGACCGGTACTTCCTCGACAACGTCGCCCAGTGGATCGCCGAGGTCGATCGAGGTCGGCTCTTCCCCTACGAGGGCAACTACTCGACGTACCTGGAGAAGAAGTCCGAGCGCCTCCAGATCCAGGGCAAGAAGGACGTCAAGCTCGCCAAGCGCCTCAAGAGCGAGCTCGAGTGGGTGCGCTCCAACGCCAAGGGTCGGCAGGCCAAGTCGAAGGCCCGACTGGCTCGCTATGAGGAGATGGCGGCAGAGGCCGAGCGCACGAGGAA
>DASUQN010000337.1:0-5757 GCA_036280515.1 Intrasporangium sp.
AGCGCGGGCAGGATCCGCAGGGCGCGGTGCTTGAGGTAGCGGCCTGTCGACGGGCTGCTGGCGCCAGACATTCTGGCGTGCGCATGCGGGCGGTAGAGCAGGAATCCAGAGATCACGAAGAAGAGGGCAACCCCTGCGTCAAGACGGGCGAGGAGGCCAGCGAAGGGAGTGTTGAGCGACGCCCCGGATGAGAAGCCGACGTGGGTCGTGACGACGGCTAGCGCACCGACCATGCGTAGTCCGTCCAGAGCTGGGAACCGGGGCGGCGACGGCGCCCGAGCCAGGGCACCAGCCGCTGCCGACGCAGTTGTCGCGATCGTGGTCACCGGGGCCTCAGATCCCCGATCCAGCGGTCAGACGGCTTGAGTGACCCGGCGCGGACCTCGGTCACGCACACCGGGTCGGAGTCCGGGTGGCCGGTGAGGACGAGCGCGGACGCTGAGTCTTCCAGCACGAACTGCACCTGGTGAAGGCCCTTCCGGATGGGGACATCCACTGACGTGGTGCTCGCCTTCGCCGAGACAATAGCGGGGTTGCCACTGAAGTAGCTCAGCTGGTAGCCCCATTCCCAGTTGTAGAGCTCGGGATCGAGAGGAATGCGCGTCGCACGACCGGGGCCGACGAGGTAGCCACAGCCAGGCACGGGAGCCTCGGCTGCGGGTCCGGCCGCCGTCTCCACCTCCGCTTCCATGAGCCGCCCTCCCCAGTCGGCAATGTAGATCCGCTCAGACGGCTCGTTGAACGCAACGGGCGGGGCCAGAGGACGAAACAGGCTCGAGATCCGCGCTTCCTCGGCGAAGTAGACCGCGAACATCACGTGGTCGGGCGCGTTGGAGTCGTAGACCGAGGTGCCCGGGGGCATGCTCCTGAGGTCGGAAGCAAGGTTGTCCACCCAAGACTTCGGCGACGCCGGAGCAGACGCATCCCAGATGCGTCCGTTCGTGTACACAGCTGAGAGACTGACGAAGGCCACGAGCGCACCAGCCATCGCTCGCCATGACCAGGCGGGCATGCCTGATTCCCAATGACGTTTGCGCCAGGAGCGCTCGTTGAGCGTGGGTGTGGTCGCGAAGATGACGGCGAGCAGGCCCACGGCCACGATGTCAGCGGAGTACCTCGCGTCCCTGACCAAGAACACGCCGACCGCGTCGTAGCGGCTGCTCGTGAACAGCAAGCCCCAGGCTGCTGCCGCATACACGACGGTCATGGCCACGACGACCCACCCGAGGGTGCGTAGGCGGATCACTGCGACGGCCCCCACGACGCTGATGACGATGAAGCCCAGTGTGAGGACGCCGGACGACGAACCGAAGACCTGCTGAGGCTCGGACAGCGCCCGCCACGGTCCTCCGAGTAGCGACGGGATCCCGATGTCCACAATCCCGGTCAGGAAGAAGTTCAGGCTGTCACTGAGTTCTCTTGGCTTGAAGAGCGTCGTGTTGGCATCGTCTTCCTGCCGGGTCAGCAGGAGGTAGGCCGGCACATACGCTGCGGTGATCGCCAGCACGGGTGTGAGGACGCGCCGCACTGTCGTGAGCCGCTGCTGCACGGAACCCGTCCCTACGAGGATGGCCACGAAGCCGATGGGCACGAGCAGGAGTAGCGCTTTTTGCCAGAACAGGAGGCCCAGGCCGTAGGACGCCGCCAGAGCAGCCAGGTCCCAGCCACCTTGTGCCCGCATGACATAGCGCGCCGTGAACAGGACACACAGACCCATGAACAGCTGGAGCGGGAAGGTCTGGATTGCCGCAGCCCACCACAGGTTGATTGGCATGAAGACCGGCGAGATCGAGAGAATGATGAGCGGGTAGAGCAGCCGGAGACGCTCACCGAAGATGGTCCGTAACGCAGCAGCCCATGCCAGTAGGGATGCAATCGTGAAGAAGACCGTCGTCGCCACCGCGTATGAGTAGTCAAGCGGGGCCACCTTCGTGATGAGCCAAGCGATCACGAACTGTGCGGGCATGACGTGACCGTTGTAGTTCTGCGTGATGTAGTCCCAGAACGGCAGCTCCGTGGTGCGAGTCACGTAGATCCAGTCGTCCTGGAACCAGCTCCAGGAGGAGAGAGTCCAGTAGCGCCACACCACGGCGACCACGACGATGATGGTGACCCCCGTTCGGAAGACCCAGTTGGACGGACGAGAGGCCGTCGCAGCCTCGGCGCGCTCATCCACGCCGGTATCAGGCGCCACGTCTGCCTGCGTCACTGTGTCTCCCTACCGTCGCCTCGCGCCCCGATGGTCACATCGCCACATTCTGCACGTACCTGCCACGCCGCTGCTACGCTTCCGCCAGCGCGGTTACCAGTGCGTAACAGGGCGGACATTGTCGTCATCTTCAGACCGAGGAGTCTTGCGTTGCGTCGTGTCATCGGTTCCATCGCCCTGGGGCTCGGAGTAGCCCTCCTCGTGATTGGGCTCGCGGCCAGGCCCGTGATCTACGACCGGCTGGCCACGGTCCCACTGGACCAGAACAGCGAGTCGATCTCGGAAGGCGAGGGTATGACGGCGCTGAGGGCCTGGTCGCCCGACGAGACGACCGCGCGTTACGACCGGTTGACCGGCGTGACGTTGCGCAGCACGCGCACTGTGAAAGGCATACCTGGCGCCGTTCCGGTGGATCAGCAGGACTCGAACGCGTTCTGGCAGACGGGCGTTCTCTCGGAGGCCGTTGGCATAGGCGATCTCACGTCGAGCCTTGAGGGGGTCTCCTTCGACCGGCGAACTGGGGAGGCGACCAACTGTTGCGGCGACTTCAAGGCCGTTCCCGCCGACCCGGAGAACCCGCTCGGCGACATGGTGAACGAGCCGATAGAACATGAGGGTCTCTTCTTCAAGTTCCCGTTCGGGGTCGAGAAGTCGACGTACAAGTGGTGGGACGGGGACCTGGGGGCGCCGGTCGACATCTCCTTCGTCCGGGAGGAGAACGTCGCCGGGGCGGACACCTACGTCTTCGAGCAGACCATCCCACAGACCGAGGTGACGACTCGCGATGTCCCGGCCGCGATCTTCGATACGGAGGCCACGGGCAACACGCCCGCCAAGGTGATGTACGGCAACACGCGGACCCTGTGGGTCGAGCCCGCCACCGGTGTCATCATCAAGGGCCAGGAAGTCCTCGACCGATCCTTCGTGTCGGATCTCGGCACGGCGACGACGACGAAGGGGACGATCGGCTACACAGAGGAGACGGTGCGTGAGAACGCCGAGAACTGGGGCTCCAAGGGACGTCTGCTCGGGTTCGTCGGCGGCGCGCTCATGCCGGTCGGGATCGTCGTTGGGCTGGCCATGATCGCCGTGGGCCTGCTCCTGCTCCGCACTGGCTCCCGTCCATCGCCCGCCAATCGTCAACGTAGCGGGAGGCGGACCGGTGACGGCGGGGTCGCCGCCATCTTCGACCCTGAGAGCGAGGGGCGCCGGGCGCGCACTTGAGCGCGACCGGAGCCGCTCAGTCGCTCACGGGTGACAGCAGACGAAGATCGCTGTGCCGGGAATGAGGCGCCCTCGCAATGGCGACCAGCCTCCCCACGACTCCTCATGCCCCGCGGGCCATTCCGGCTCCACCAGGTCGACGAGCCGCAGGCCGGCAGCAGCGATCTCGCGCACCCGGTCGCCGAGCGTCCGGTGGTGCTCGACGTAGGTCGCGCGCCCGTCCCCGTCCTGCTCGACATAAGGCGTCCGGTCGAAGTACGAGTGCCGCACGGTGAGCCCACCCGGGCCGGGGTCGTCGGGGAAGGCCCAGCGGAACGGGTGCGTCGTCGAGAAGACGAACCGGCCACCGGGGCGCAACACCCGTGCGGCCTCCCGCATGACGAGCTCGGAATCTGCCACGAAGGGAACGACACCGTAGGCGGTGAAGACGATGTCGAAGGTCCCGTCGCGGAAGGGCAGCGCCCGGCCGTCGCATTGGACGAACGGCACGGCGTGCCCGCGCGCGAGATCAGCATCTATCTGCCGACCCTGGCGGACCATGCCTCCGGAGAGATCGGTGGCCACCACCTGACCCCCCGCTGCCCGCACCCACCTCGCGCACTGGCCGGCACCGGCCCCGATCTCCAGCACCCGGCGAGCGTTGACGTCGCCGAGCAGCCTCGCGTCCGCCTCCCGGAGCCGCTCCGGACCCCACACGCAGTCCGAGTCTCCGAGGAACCGTCCGTGCTCGGCGTAGTAGTCGTCGGCCTCGGCGTCCCACCAGTCCCGGTTGGCCCGCGCGGACTCGTCGGGCGGGGAGGGCCGGCGAAGCGCCTCCGAGGGATGGTGGCTCACGTCGAGCGCAGCCTTTGACCGGTTCCCAGAAGCACGGATAGGATGCCGGAGCGCACTCGTGTGCTCAGTTCACCATGTCCGCACGGCGGCCCTTGGTCGTCGCCAATCTCAATGTCCACAATCGGAGTTCCTACTACATGACTGCCAACACGGTCGAAAAGACCGCGCCTGAGGTTGCCATCAACGACATCGGCTCTCAGGAAGACATCCTTGCCGCGATCGACGCGACCATCAAGGACTTCAACGACGGCGACATCGTGCAGGGTCGCATCGTCAAGGTCGACCGGGACGAGGTCCTGCTCGACATCGGCTACAAGACCGAGGGCGTCATCCCCTCGCGCGAGCTGTCCATCAAGCACGACGTCGACCCGGGCGAGATCGTCAAGGTCGGTGACGAGGTCGAGGCCCTCGTCCTCCAGAAGGAGGACAAGGAAGGTCGCCTGATCCTGTCCAAGAAGCGCGCGCAGTACGAGCGCGCCTGGGGCACGATCGAGAAGGTCAAGGAGGAGGACGGCGTCGTCACCGGCACCGTCATCGAGGTGGTCAAGGGTGGTCTGATCCTGGACATCGGCCTCCGCGGCTTCCTGCCGGCCTCGCTCGTCGAGATGCGTCGCGTCCGCGACCTCCAGCCGTACGTCGGCAAGGAGATCGAGGCCAAGATCATCGAGCTCGACAAGAACCGCAACAACGTCGTCCTCTCGCGCCGGGCCTGGCTCGAGCAGACGCAGTCCGAGGTCCGCACGACCTTCCTCAAGGAACTCCAGAAGGGCCAGGTCCGCTCGGGCGTCGTGTCCTCCATCGTCAACTTCGGTGCGTTCGTGGACCTCGGCGGCGTCGACGGCCTCGTCCACGTCTCCGAGCTGTCGTGGAAGCACATCGACCACCCGTCGGAGGTCGTCGAGGTCGGCACCGAGGTCACCGTCGAGGTGCTCGACGTCGACATGGACCGCGAGCGCGTCTCCCTGTCGCTGAAGGCGACGCAGGAGGACCCGTGGCAGCACTTCGCCCGAACCCACGCGATCGGCCAGGTCGTCCCCGGCAAGGTCACCAAGCTGGTCCCCTTCGGCGCGTTCGTCCGCGTCGAGGACGGCATCGAGGGCCTCGTCCACATCTCCGAGCTCGCCGAGCGTCACGTCGAGCTGCCTGAGCAGGTCGTCAACGTCGGAGACGAGATCTTCGTCAAGGTCATCGACATCGATCTCGAGCGTCGTCGGATCTCCTTGTCGCTCAAGCAGGCCAACGACGAGAGTGTGCCGGTGTCGGAGTTCGACCCGACGCTCTACGGCATGGCTGCGGAGTACGACGAGGAAGGGAACTACAAGTACCCCGAGGGCTTCGACCCGGAGACCAACGAGTGGCTCGAGGGCTTCGAGGCGCAGCGCGAGGTGTGGGAGGCGCAGTACGCGCAGGCCCACGAGCGCTGGGAGGCGCACCGCAAGCAGGTGTCCGACGCCGCGAAGGCCGACGCGGAGGCCGCCAGCGGCGCCGCC
>DASUQN010000338.1:0-8242 GCA_036280515.1 Intrasporangium sp.
GAGCCGGTGTACGGGGCGAGGTACTTGAAGCCAGCGGAGTCGGAGGCAGGGGCCGCGACGATCGTCGTGTACTCGAGTGCGCCGGCCTCCTCGAGGGTGCCCCGGACCGACGCGATCGTCGAACCCTTCTGGCCGATGCCCACGTAGATGCAGCGGACCTGCTGGTCCGGGTCGCCGGACTCCCAGTTGCGCTTCTGGTTGATGATCGTGTCCACGGCGACGGTGGTCTTGCCGGTCTGGCGGTCGCCAATGATGAGCTGGCGCTGGCCACGCCCGATCGGCGTCATCGCGTCGATGGACTTGATGCCGGTCTGCAGCGGCTCGTGCACCGACTTGCGCTGGACGACGGTCGGGGCCTGCAGCTCGAGCGCGCGGCGCTGGTCGGACTTGATCTGACCGAGACCGTCGATCGGGTTGCCGAGCGGGTCGATGACCCGGCCGAGGAAGTCGTCACCGACCGGTACGGAGAGGACCTCTCCCGTGCGCTTGACGGTCTGGCCCTCCTCGATACCGGCGAAGTCACCGAGGATGACGACACCGATCTCGTGGACGTCGAGGTTGAGCGCGAGGCCGCGCGTCCCGTCCTCGAACAGCAGCAGCTCGTTGGTCATGGCCGAGGGCAGACCCTCGACGTGAGCAATACCGTCACCGGCGTCGGTGACGCGGCCGACCTCTTCGCGGGAGGCCGCGCCGGGCTCGTAGGACTGGACGAACGAGTCCAGCGCATCCCGGATCTCCTCCGGACGGATCGAAAGCTCCGTCATCTCAGATCTTCTCCTCGGTTTCGACCCGCGCTACGCGAGTCGGTGGTGTTCAACAAAGCTGGTGTCTGTCTCGTTCGGACGCTAGGCGCCCATGGCCCGGCGCGACGCGTCGAGCCTGCGCATGATCGTCCCGTCGATGACCTCGTCGCCGATCTCGACCTTGACGCCGCCGAGGACCCGCGGGTCGACGACGGTGTTGATGTGCACTTTGCCACCGTAAATCGCCGACAGGCCCGCAGCCAGGCGCTCGCGGTCGTCGTCGGTGAGAGGCACGGCCGAGGTGACCGTCGCCGTCTGCTGCTCCCGCCGGCCTGAGGCCGTCTCGAGGTAGCTGCTCACGGTGCGGTCGAAGCGACGACCGCGAGGGGCGGTAACCGCTTGACGGGCCAGAGCGAGGGTCTCGTCCGCGACCTTGCCCGAGAGCAGCGAGTCGACGAGCGCCGCGCGCCTGTCCGCCGGGACCGTCTGGTCGCCCAGCGCCCCCCTGAGCGGCTCGTTGGCCGCGACGATGCGCTCGAAGTGGAACAGCTCGCCCTCGACGCGGTCCTCCCGTTCAGCGGTCTCGGCCGAGGCGATGATCGTTTCGACGCCGTAGGCCTCGAGGGTGTCGGACAGGTCGCGCTCCGTGCTCCAACGCTGCCCGACGACACCTTTGAGGACGACGAGCGTCTCGGCGCTCACCTTGCCCGCGAACAGCCGCTCCGCCAGGGCCGCCTTGTCCGCACCCTCACGCGACGGGTCGGCGAGGGCCCGGCGCAGGGTGGCGTTGCCGTCGATGACGCCGACGACCCCGAAGAGCTCCTCGGCCAGCTGCGACGGACTGGCAGTGGCCGCGAGCGCCCCGGTGAACGCCTCGCGACTCGCGGCCGCTGCTGCGCGTGAGGGTCCCCGCATCAGGCGTCCTCGGTCTTGCTGCCGACCTTCTCCCGGACGACATCGCCCGACTCGAGCTCAGCGAGGAAGCGCTCGACGATGCCCTTCTGCCGGGTCTCGTCGTGCAGCGACTCGCCGACGATCCGGCTCGCGAGATCGGTCGACATCCGGCCCACGTCGCCGCGGAGGGAGACGATCGCCTGCTGACGCTCGGCCTCGATCTGCTTGTGGGCGATGTCGGTGATGCGTGCCGCCTCCGACGCAGCCTGCCCACGCATCTCGGCGATGATCTGCGCGCCCTGCGCCTTGGCGTCCTCACGGATCTTGGAGGCCTCGGCCCGGGCCTCCGTCAGCTGGGCCTGGTACTGCTCGAGCGCGGCCTGGGCCTGGGCCTGCGCTTCCTCGGCCTTGTGGATGCCGCCCTGGATGGCCTCGGTGCGCTCGGCGTAGGCCTTCTCCAGGTTCGGGACGACCTTCGCCTTGACCACCCAGTAGACGATCCCGAAGGCGATGAGGCCGAAGACCAGCTCCGGCAGGTACGGGAGGATCGGCAGGGTCGCCGACGGCTCCTCGGTCTGCCCCGGCATCAGTGCCGGAGCGATGGCGTTGAGTTGCACGGAAACTCCTAGTGCCTAGTGCTGCGAACGGTGCGTGACGAGCCGGCGTCGGGCCGTCAGAGGAAGAAGAGCACCAGGCCGAAGATGGCGAGCGCCTCGGCGAGGGCGAAGCCGAGAATGGCGATGGGCTGGAGGAGCCGGCCGGACTCCGGCTGGCGGGCGACACCGTTGATGTAAGCGGCGAAGATCAGGCCGACGGCGATGGCCGGGCCGATGGTCGCGAGTCCGTAGCCGACGAGCGAGAGGTTGCCTTCCACGATGTTTCCTCTTTCGTGTGGTTTCTTGTGTGATCTGCCGGCACCGTGCCGGCCAGATGTCCTTGGGTTGTCAGTTGTGCCCGGCAGGCCGGGCGCCTCGGAGGGTCACGCGGGTCAGTGCTCCTCGATGAGGGCACCACCGATGTAGGAGGCGGCGAGGAGGGTGAAGACGTACGCCTGCAGGAACTGCACCAGCGCCTCGAAAAGGGTGAAGGCGAAGGCCAGCGCCCACGACGGCAGCGCGGTCAGCTTCAGCAGGAAGCTGTCTGAGTTGAACAGCTCCCAGCCACCGACGATGAAGACGACGAGGAGCATGTGGCCGGCGAACATGTTGCCGAAGAGTCGGAGGGCGAGCGTGAGCGGGCGCGTGATGAAGAACGTGATGAACTCGAGCACGAAGATGAACGGCTTGATCCAGCCGGGCAGCCCACCCGGGATGAGGAACTTGAAGTAGCCGACGACGCCGTGCCTCTGGATGCCGATCGCGTGGTAGACGACGTAGACGACGAGGGTCAGGGCGATGGGGAAGCCGATGCGCGCCATGCTCGGCATCTGGATCGGCGGGAGGATGCCGAACAGGTTGTTGACCAGGATGAAGACGAAGAGTGCAAAGAGCAAAGGGACGAACCGCAGGAACTCCTTGCTGCCGATCATGTCCTTGGCGATGCCGTTGCGGACGAACCCGTAGATGCCCTCGGCGAAGAACTGGCCCTTGGACGGGACGACGGCCGCGCGCTTCGTCGTGGCGAGGAGCCACCAGGCGATGAGACCGACGGACAGCGCCACGACCACCATCGGCCGGGTGACGTGCACGGGCCCGATGGAGAACAGCGGCGTCCAGAAGATCTCCGGAGTGGGTGGGAAGTGGCCCTCACCCTCGCCCGCTGCCGCCAGGCTGCCCACGCTGGTCGCCAGCACGTTCAAGCTCACAAGCTCTCCTTGGTCATGAATGTGAAACACCTACGGGCTGAACTGCCGGGGCGCGGGACGTCCGCGTGTCGCGACGCAACTGAGGGGCCGCGCGCCGCTGAACCGGCTCGACCTCCCGACGCGCCGCTCTGGCTGCGTTCTACCGAGAACGCTACGGCGTACCGTACCGGAGCCAGATCACGTACAACGACAGGGCCATCCCACCGAGCAGGCCGAGGACGACCATGAAGCCCGTGCCGAGCCACCGGTCCAGCAGCAGCCCGAGGCCGCCGAAGACCGCCGGTCCGGTGATGAGATAGGCAATGACGCTGGCCGAGGTCTGGTCGGCAGCGAACTTGCCCGCCGAGACCACGGGGTTCTCCGGCGTCGGCTCCTGTGGCGAGTCGTCCGGCTGCTGCGGGGAATCGGTCATGGCGACCTCCGAATGAGAGGGACATCACGACCGCCCCGGGGGCAACGCA
This sequence comes from Intrasporangium sp., assembly GCA_036280515.1. Classification (GTDB taxonomy): domain Bacteria; phylum Actinomycetota; class Actinomycetes; order Actinomycetales; family Dermatophilaceae; genus Intrasporangium. The sequence continues at coordinate 3,903 of DASUQN010000338.1, forward strand.
ACGTCCGGGTAGATCTCGTGGCGGCCCCGGCGGAAGCCGACCACCTGCCCCACCTGCCAGACCAGGGTCTGGAGGATGGCCCCGGCGGCGAAGGCGCGGCCGTCCAACCAGCCGACCCGGCGCAGGACGAGGAACACGGCAACGAGGGTGATGAGCTGGCCGAGGTAGACGACGAAGGCACCGGCGATGGACAGCCCGGGCTCTCCCGCCACGACGGCGCGGACCCCGAAGTGGCCGACGACGAAGAAGCCGACGACGACGAGGGCCCCGACGAGGCCTGACAGGGCCCCGGCGTGACCGCGCCACAGCCACGCACCCAGGGCGATGACCGGCACGCTGGCGGCGGAGAGGACGAGGGAGGTCCGGAGCATCGAGCGGACCGGCGACTGTGCACCGGAACGGCTCTGGCTGGTCCTCACGACTGAGCTTCCTCGGGGGGTGGGGATCGGGGTTGGGCCGGGGGCGAGCCGGGTCCGTGACCGCCTCCGGCTGCTTGTGAAAGGTATCACAAGCGCTTGTGTGGCCTCCACTTGGGCAGCCAGACCGTGAGCACGACACCTGTCGCGACAGCGACCGCGAGGACCCCGAGCGGCCGCCATCCCTCCCACACGACGAACGAGACCGACCCCAGCGCCACGATGGCGGCCCAGAGGTACATGATGAGCACGGCTCGCCGATGGCTGTGCCCGATCCGGAGCATCCGGTGGTGCAGGTGCATGGCATCGGGGTGCCAGGGCCGCCGGCCGGCCCGCGTCCGCCTGATCACCGCGAGCACCATGTCGAGGAACGGCAGCAGGAGGACGGCGATCGGCACCACGAGCGGCAGGAAGACCGCGGTGACCTGGTTGGCCGTCACCTCGCTCGGGTCGACGTTACCCGTCAGGGTGATGGTGGCCGCCGAGAGGAGCAGCCCCAGGGTGAGCGCCCCGGAGTCGCCCATGAAGAGCCGAGCCGGGTTGAAGTTGTGCGGGAGGAACCCGGCGCAACAGCCGACGAGGGCGGCGCAGATCAAGGTGGCAACGGAGAAGACGTTGGCCGGCACGAAGTCGCGCGAGACCAGATAGCTGTAGATGAAGAAGGCAAAGGCAGCGATTCCGACGACCCCGGCGGCGAGGCCGTCGAGCCCGTCGATGAAGTTGACGGCGTTGGTCGACGCGATGACGACCACGATGGTGAAGAGCACGAGGACCGGGGTGGGCAGGATGGTCGTCCCGGAGATCGGCAACGACAGCAGCTGCACACCGGCGTAGGCCATCAGGCCGGCGGCGAGGATCTGCCCGGCCAGCTTGGTCAGCCAGTCGAGCTCGCGAATGTCGTCGAAGGCCCCGACGAGGCACACGATGCCGCCCGCCGCGAGCACCCCGAGGATCTGGCGGTCCCTGAAGAGGGTGCCGAGGTACGGCAGGTTGCGCGCGACGAGCGCCGCGGCGACGAAGCCGATGTAGATTCCCACTCCCCCGAGCCGCGGGATGGGAGTCGAGTGGACGTCGCGCTCGCGAACAGCCGTGAAGGCACCCGTGGCCACGGCGAGGCTGCGCACGAAGGGTGTCGCGATGTACGTGACCGCGGCCGCGACGAGAAGGATCAGGACGTACTCGTGCACTCAGCCGCCCAGTGACGAGGGGTGGAGCCGGGGAGCTGCCGCTTGGCGAGCCTGCGAAGCCGACCGGCAGGTCACTCCGGGATGCCGCTGAGCTGGCTCAGCGGCATACGTCGGTCTGGTCTGTGGCACGGTCCCTCAGCGGGGGTACGCAGGGAAGCGCGTCACGAGCTCGCTGACCTCCGCACGCACGTCCCGGCTGACGGCGCCCTCCAGGTCGCCGTCACCCTTGGTGACCGCCGTATGGATGAGTCGGGCGATCGTCTTCATCTCGTCGATGCCCATCCCCTGCGTCGTCACCGACGGCGTGCCGACGCGGATGCCGGAGGCGATGTTCGGCTTCTGCGGGTCGAAGGGAATGGCGTTCTTGTTCAGGACGATCCCCGCTGCGTCAGCCCGCGCCTCGGCGTCCTTGCCGGTGACCCCGATGTCCTGGAGGTCGAGCAGCGCGAGATGCGTGTCGGTGCCGCCGGTCGTGGGGCGGATGCCGAGGTCCTTGAGGCTCTCCGCGAGCTGCCTGCTGTTGGTAATGACGTCCTTGGCGTACTGCGCGAACTCAGGTGTGGCGGCCTCCTTGAAGTTGACCGCCTTGGCGGCGATGGTGTGCATCTGCGGGCCGCCTTGCATCATCGGGAAGATCGCCTTGTCGAGCGCCGCAGCGTGCTCGGCCTTGCAGACCAACGCTCCCGAGCGCGGGCCACGGAGCACCTTGTGGGTGGTGAACGTGACGACGTCGGCGTAGGGCACGGGCGAGGGGATCGCCCTGCCGGCCACGAGCCCGATGAAGTGCGCTGCGTCGACCCAGAAGATCGCGCCCACCTCGTCAGCGATGGCGCGGAACCGCTCGAAGTCGATGAGGCGCGGGATGGCGGAACCGCCGGCGCAGATGACCTTCGGCTGGTGCTCCCGGGCCAGCGCCTCGACCTGGTCGTAGTCGATGTCCTCGGTCTCCTTGTCGACGCCGTAGCCCACGGCATTGAACCACTTGCCCGAGAAGGACACCTTGGAGCCGTGGGTCAGGTGCCCACCCATGGGCAGGCTCATCGCGAGGAAGGTGTCGCCGGGCTGCATGAAGGCCGCGTAGACGGCCTGGTTGGCCGAGGCCCCGGAGTGGGCCTGGACGTTCGCGTGGTCGGCGCCGAAGAGCTCCTTCGCGCGCTGGATGGCGACCTCCTCTGCCTTGTCGACCTCGGAGCAGCCGCCGTAGTAGCGCCGGCCCGGGTATCCCTCGGCGTACTTGTTCGACAGGGTCGACCCGAGCGCCGTGAGCACGGCCGGTGAGCTGATGTTCTCGCTCGCAATGAGCTGGAGTCCCCCGCGGATGCGGTCGAGCTCCGACACCAGCACTCCGGCGATCTCCGGATCGAAGGCCTGCAGAGCCCCGAAGTCGGAGCCGTAGAACGTCGTGTCGTGAGCCATGGGAGATCTCCGTACGTGGTGGCGGGGCGAGCGGGTCGTCGTCGTGGGTGCAGGCCAACTCTAGGACGTCGGCCCGGGATGGTGCTCAGGGCTTTCCGGCTGGGAACCGGCGGCGAGCGCCGCATCGATGTCGGCCTGGGCCAGGGCGCCCAGCCGAAGGGTCACGGGAACGTCGCCGGTGCAGTCGACGATGGTCGACGGTGCACTGTCGACGCTCGGGCCGCCGTCGAGGTACACGGCGACGGACTCCCCCAGCATCTGCTGCGCCTCGTCGAGGCTGCGTGCGGCCGGGGCGCCGGTGGTGTTCGCGCTCGTCACCGCCATGGGGCCGATGTCGCCCAGCAGCTCGAGCGCGATCGCGTTGTCGGGCACCCGGAGCGCCACGGTGCCGTTCGTGTCGCCGAGGTCCCAGTGCAAGGAGGTCTGCGCGGTGAGGATCACCGTCAGCGGTCCGGGCCAGAACCGTTCCATGAGCGTGCTGGCGTACTCGGGGATCTGCGCGGCGAGGCCGTGAGCGGTGCGGGCCGTCGGAAGCAGCACCGGCGGTGGCATGTCGCGGCCGCGGCCCTTGGCGGCGAGCACCGCAGCGACGGCGTCTGCATCGAAGGCGTCGCACCCGACTCCGTAGACGGTGTCCGTGGGCAGGACGACGATCTGGCCCTGACGGATCGCGGCGCCCGCCGCGGCCATGCCCTCCGCCCGGCCAGTGGGATCGGTGCAGTCGTAGCGCTCGCTCACTCAGCAGAGACTACTGGGCAGGTCAGGCCGCGCCCGCCACCCCTGTTGGCGCCAGACCCACCAGCTGGGCCGACACCTCCCACAGGCGCTTCGCTGCGGCGACGTCGTAGGAGGCGCGCGACGATGCCTTGGCGACCCTGTTCGCGAAGTAGCGGCCCGTCACGCCCTCCACCTCCGGAGCGGACGCCAGGAAGACGGGGGTCTCGGCGCCCCGCTCCGGGCTCTTCAAGAAGGGCCTGCCCAGAGGCATGAGGAGTCGCATCAAGAAGGTGGCGTCCTCCTGCCCGAATGCGGTCCGTGTGACTCCCGGGTGCAGCGCGTTCGCCGTCACGCCCGACCCCTCGAGACGTCGGGCGAGCTCGTAGGTGAACATGACATTTGCGAGCTTCGACTGGTTGTACGCCCGCTGCCCGCGGTACCGACGCTCGCCCTGGAGATCGTCGAAGTCGATGCGTCCCATGGCCTGGGCACCGGAGGAGACCGTCACGACGCGCGACGGTGCGCTGGCCCGCAGTCGGTCGAGCAGCAGGTTGGTGAGCAGGAACGGGGCGAGGTGGTTGACGGCGAACGTTCGCTCGAGACC
>DASUQN010000339.1:0-3179 GCA_036280515.1 Intrasporangium sp.
GCCTGGCCACCAACCGCGAGCGGGTCGCGAACCGGGACCGCCTCATCGAGATCATCGACGAGGCCTTTGCGCCCTATGGCCTCGACGAGCTCGTCGAGCGGCTCGCCGAGGTGGGTGTCCCGGCAGGCCAGGTCCGGACGCTGGACCATGTCTACGAGTGGGAGCAGACGAAGTCGCAGGGCCTGATCCTCGACGTCGACCACCCGGTGCTCGGGTCGGTCAAGATCCCGGGGCCACCGATTCGCTTCGACGACAACGCTTTTGCCGGTGGGCGTGAGGCACACCTGCACCCGCCGATGTTGGGCGAGCACAACGAGTCCGTGCGGGCATGGCTCGACGAGCAGGACCGCCGTGGCTGAGCAGGTGCGCCGCCTCGGCGCCCGCGAGCTGCTCGACACCGTCCTCGACGCGGGTTCGTGGGTCGGCTGGGACAGTGCCCCCGCACTGGCCGCGCCGGAGGGTTCGCCGTATGCCGCTGAGCTGGCCGCCGCTCGCGAGCGCAGTGGGTGCGACGAGGCGATCATCACGGGCGAGGGCCGGATCCGGGGGCGCCGCGTGGCGATCATCGCCGGCGAGTTCCGCTTCCTCGCGGGGTCGATCGGGGCGGTCGCGGCCGAGCGGATCGTCGTGGCCTTCGAACGGGCCCGGCGTGAGGAGCTGCCCATGTTCGCGGCGCCGGCCTCGGGAGGCACCCGCATGCAGGAGGGGACGCCGGCCTTCGTGGGGATGGTGAAGATCAGCGCGGCGTGTGCCCAGTTCAAGGCCGCGGGCTTGCCGTACCTCGTCTACCTGCGCCACCCCACGACCGGCGGTGTCTTCGCCTCGTGGGGCTCGCTCGGGCAGGTCACCGTGGCGGAGCCGGGAGCAATGATCGGCTTCCTGGGCGCCCGAGTCTACGAGGCGCTCTACGGGCGGGCCTTCCCGGAGGGAGTGCAGACGGCCGAGAACCTCTTCGAGCACGGCCTCATCGACGCCATCCTGCCGGTGGAGGCCCTCGCCGAGACCGCCGACCGGGCGCTCAACGTGCTCATGGGCGCGCGGGAGGAGCCGCCCGTGGTGGCCGACGTGCCGAGGGAGCACCTACCTGACCTGTCGGCGTGGGACTCCATCGAACGGTCCCGCCGGACCGGCCGGCCCGGCGTGCGCGCCCTGCTCAAGCTCGGCGCGACGGACGTGCTGCCGCTGCACGGAACGGGCTCCGGGGAGTACGACCCGGGGCTGCTCATGGCGTTGGCGCGGTTCGGCGGTGCGCCGTGCATCGTGCTCGGGCAGGACCGCCGGGGCCAGACGCTGGACGAGCCGTTGTCCCCGAAGGGGCTGCGGGTGGCCCGACGCGGGATGGCGCTGGCGCGCGAGCTCGATCTCCCTCTGGTCAGCATCATCGACACCGCCGGCGCCGCGCTGTCGAAGGAGGCCGAGGAGGGTGGCATGGCCGGGGAGATCGCCCGGTGCCTCGCCGAGCTCGTCACCCTCCAGGCGCCCACGCTGTGCGTACTGCTCGGTCAGGGCACCGGCGGTGGAGCGCTGGCCCTCATGCCCGCCGACCGTGTCATCTGTGCACAGCACTCCTGGCTCTCGCCGCTGCCCCCCGAGGGCGCCTCCGCGATCCTGCACCGGGACACGACACATGCGCCCGAGCTCGCGGCGGCCCAGCGAGTCAGGTCGCTTGACCTGCTCGCCGATGGCATCGTCGACCGCATCGTCGCCGAGCGCCCCGATGCGGCAGAGGAGCCTGCGGAGTTCTGCCAGCGGATGAGCCAGGCGATCCAGCACGAGCTGGCCGTCCTCGTCCGCGAGGAGCCGGCGGCACGGCTGGAAGCGCGCCTCGCCCGGTACCGCCGCCTGTGACGTCAACTGCACACTCGACGAACTGCCACGCCCCACTCCTCGTCGAGTGTGCAGAGAGCGCCGGTCCCGCCTCGTCGAGTGTGCAGAGAGCGCCGCTCCCGCCTCGTCGAGTGTGCAGAACACTCCGTCAGAGCTTGAGGGCCGCCTCGCGGACCTCGTCGAGGGCTGCGGCCCGGAGCAGATCTGGCTGGTCCGTGACGAGGTTGGGCCGGAACTCGATCGTGGTCACGTCCTCGATGCCGGCCCACTCGAGCCACCACTCGAGGTAGGGCCGCTGGAAGTCGATGCCGAAGGATGCCGGCCGACCCTCGCCATAGACCGCACTCGTGAGCACGAGGACGGCCTTCTTGCCGGTGAGCAGGCCGGAGTAGCCGGCCTCGGCCTCGAAACCGAACAGCAGCCCCGGCTGGCTCACGACATCGATGAGCTGCTTGAGGACGTAGGGAATGCCGCCGTTCCACATCGGCACGGACAGCAGGTAGGTGTCCGCAGCATCGAGGCGCCGGAAGGCTGCGATCGCTCGATCCCAGGCCACCTCTGCCGCGCCACTGGGTTCCTCTCCTGCGAAGACGGCCATCTTGGCGGTGGCGGCGTGCGGACCGAATGCAGGGAGCGAGCCGTCCCAGAGGTCCCAGTGCTCGACCTCGACGTCCGGACGGTCGGCGACCGCCGCCACGTAGGCATCTGCGAGGGCGAGGGACTCGGAGGCTTCGCTCCGCGGTGAGGCGGAGATGTGCAGTAGTCGGGTCATGATGACCTCCTCAGGTAGATATGTGCGTGCGCACGTAACTCTAAAGGTGCGGGCGCACGCAAACAAGCGAGTACTGTCTCCCCATGGCCTCCCGTGCTCGACGACAGCTCGCGGCTGACGCGTGGGGGGCGCTGCTCCAGACCCACGCCGCGCTGGTGCCGGAGCTGGACCGGTCCCTGCGCTCACACTCCGGACTGCCGCTGGCCTGGTACGACGTCCTCCTCGAGCTCTCCGCAGCCGACGACGGCCGCCTGCGCATGTCCGAGCTGGCCGAGCGCGCGGTCCTCAGTCGGACGCGGATCAGCCGGGTCGTCGACGAGCTCGTCCGGGCGGGTCTCGTCGCCAAGGAGCCCAACCCGGTCGACGCCCGGTCGTCGTACGCGGTCATCACCACGGAGGGCAGGCAGCGATTCGAGGCGAGTGCGCCGCACTACCTCGCGCAGATCGAGCAACGCTTCGCCGCCGGCCTGACCGACGACGAGCTGCTCGCCATCGCCCGGGCGCTGCGCCGAGTCCAGACCCACAGCATCACCGCGCGGCCGACATCCCGCTGAGTGCAGGCGGAGTACGGGAGGAGCAG
>DASUQN010000340.1:0-2866 GCA_036280515.1 Intrasporangium sp.
GACGCGCTGCCATCATCGGATCGGATCGGGATGCCTTGGGGATCCTCACGCGCGACCTGCCGGAGGTGCTCACGGATGGCCCGCGTCGGCGAGAGGTCACGTTCGGCAAGGCGGTCGCCAACACCTCCGAGGTGCTGGCCGTGGATGACCCGGGACGCACTGGGCGCCGCACCATCGACTATGTCTCGGACGACGGAGCGGGCCAGTCAGTTCTCGAGTGGAGCGGCATCAAAGCGGTCCGTGCGTCGTCGTCTGCGTCGGACGCCGGCGCGTCGCTGCGGTTGGGACCCGCGTACGGGCCGGCGGCTGCACTTGACGGCGATCCCACCACTCGGTGGGTTTCGGGGACCTTCCTCTCAGCGGTCGGGGAGTGGCTCGAGGTGGAACTCGAGCGACCCCGCGAGATCCCATCGCTGACTGTCGAACTGTCGAGCGAGTCGCCGGTCGCGGCCGACCCCGTCCGGGTCGCCGTCGACACCGACGAAGGAAGTATTGTCTCCGACGTCGTGTCCGGGCGGCCGTGGTCGCTCGCAGTGCCCCCGGGTGAGTCGGGCCGCGTGCGGATTCGGCTGGTCGAGACCGGGGCGGGGGTCCAGAACGGCTTTGCGATCGCCGAGGTGGCAATCCCGGGGCTCGAGGCCCGCTCGCGGCTCACCTTGCCGGCATCGGCAAGGGGCTTGCCCTCCGTCGTCCTCCTGCGGCAGCAGAACCCCGGGACGACGGGGTGTCACTTCGTCGACGAACGACCTCTCTGCGCCGGTGCCTTCGTGCGGCCTTCCGAGGAGCCCACGGGTATCTACCGTGCCTTCGCCACGACTGACGAGCGCAGCTACGCGTGGAGCGGAACCGTGCTTCCCCGCGGTGGAACCGCCGCAGACCGGCTCCTCGACGCACCGGGCCGGATCGAGGTGACGGCAACCTCGCGCCGGGTCCCCGGCCTCGCCGGCAGGCCCGGGGCGATCGTCGATGCCGATCTCGGGACCGGCTGGGTTGCGGCTGAGTCGGATGAACTGCCGAGCCTCACCCTGACGCTGCCGTCGAAGCGAACCATGACCGGCCTCCAGTTCTTGGTGGACGCGGCCCTGGCGGGCTCCCGGCCCACCAAGGTCCTGGTCTCCACGCCCGCGGGAGAGAAGTACTCGCGGTCATTGGACGCCGAGGGGCGAGTTGGGATTCCTCCGACGAAGACCAATGTGCTGAGCGTGACGTTTCTCGAGGACGACGAGACGGTGTCCGTGGACGACGCCACCGCGGTCCGTTCCTTCCTTCCCGTTGGGGTGTCCGAGCTGCGCCTGGAAGGTGCCGACGACCTACGTCGCCCGGTCGAGCTCTCGTCAGGGGTGGGCACTGCCTGCGGGTTCGGCCCGACCTTGACGGTCGACGGGGTCACATGGTCGACGCGAGTCGTGGGTACGGTCCGGCAGGCTCTCCGCGGGGAGCCGATGACCTGGGTACCGTGCGGTGCCGACGCTGGCGAGCGCGTGTCACTCGGAGCGGGCGTGCATCGTGTCGACGCCGACGCCACCACTGAGTTCACGCCCCACGAGCTCACCCTCACCACGTCCAGCCCTCGTCTCTTGAGCACCAGGGTGGCCGTTGGCGGGGACGCCTCGTCTGTGCTCGTGGGGCCCCGCAGCGAGGCGGGGATACTGATCACCACCCACAACTTCAACGAGGGCTGGTCCGCGACGGATGGTTCCGGTGCCCCCCTGACCCCGGTGAGAGTCAATGGGAGGCAGCAGGGCTGGGTGCTTGCATCCGGTGACGGGACAACGGTCAACGCGGTCTTCGCGCCGCAGCGTTGGTATGCAACGGGACTCGGCGTGGGAGCAGTCACATGGCTCGGAGTGGCCGCTCTGGTGCTGATGACGCGCCGGCAACAGCGGCGCGCCATGCCGCCACTGCCTCGTGCGCCCCGCATCGGGTGGCTCATGGCGGGGGTCCTGATCAGCCTTCTCGTCGTCAACGCGGGACTCCTCGGGGCAGCCGCCGGACTGACTGCCGGTGCAGTCGCGGCGATAGCCCGGCGACAGCGGTGGGTTCCGATTGTCGGGATCGCGCTCGGCCTCCTCGCGGTTCTGCTCGTGGCCGCCCAACCGTGGGGCCGCGGCGCGGCCACGCTCGACTCGCCACTCGTCGCCTACTCGGTCTGGACCGCGGTCGGGGTAACGGTGCTGGCCCCGATCACGTGGAGGGGACCTCGGCACGCCGTCCGCGACGCATGATCGGCCGCTCCATGAAGCGGTAGCTGAGCCAGGCAACGGGAAGGGTGATCGCGACCGTGCCGAGCCACAGGAGGTGGAAGTTGCCCGTGAAGGCCTCGTGGCCGATAGCACGCTCGACGAGCAGGAGGGCGATCAGGTGGTAGCAGAAGACGCCATACGAGATGTCCCCGAATGCTCTGCCGGCTCGGCTGCCCAGAGCGCGCACCAAGCTGGTCCCTGCGCCCTCCGGAGAGATCGCTGGAATCACGAGCAAGCCCCCCACGACTCCGTAGCCGATGTTCTTCACACAGGCTTCCAAGGCGGTTGACTCCGACAGGCCGAAGGGTCCGGCCAACGGCGTGGACATGACGAGGAAGACGGCGCCGGCCGCGGCATATGCCGTGCCCGGCGCGGAGGCGAGGTGGTCGACCAAGCCCTTCCTGAAGGCGCCGAACTCTCTTGCGACGTGCCATGTCGCCAGCGCCATCCCGATGCCGAACCATCCCATGTAGGCCGGAAGCCAGAGCCCCCGAACGCCCCCACCTGAGCCGACGACTCCAGCCACCCACAGCCCCGAGAGCACGGCTAGCCCGATGAGGGCGCCGATGGTGGCTCGCGACCACCTGCGAGGGTCTCCAGACGTACGTCCGAGGACCCAGGCG
>DASUQN010000341.1:0-3791 GCA_036280515.1 Intrasporangium sp.
GATAACCGCATGACCGGGCCCAGCGGCATACGACACTCTTGACGTTTGTGGGACACGTCGACGTCAACTCAGTCAATTTCACCCTGCCCGATGGCCGAGTGCTCCTTCGCGACGTCTCCGTGCGGGTGGGCGAGGGCGCCAAGGTCGCCCTCATCGGGCCCAACGGAACGGGCAAGACCACGCTGACGCGGATCATCGCCGGCGACCTCGACCCGCATGATGGCGCGGTGACCCGATCGGGAGGTCTCGGCGTCATGCGCCAGTTCATCGGCAAGGTGCGTGACGAGTCGACGGTGCGCGACCTGCTCGTCTCCGTTGCGCCCGAGCGCATCCGAAAGGCGGCGCAGGAGATCGACCGGACCGAGCTGCTCATGATGGAGCGGGACTCGGAGGAGGACCAGATGGCCTACGCCCACGCGCTCTCCGAGTGGGGCGAGGCGCGTGGCTACGAGCAGGAGACCCTCTGGGACCAGTGCACCATCGCGGCCCTCGGCGTCCCGTACGAGAGGGCCCAGAGGCGCAAGGTCACGACGCTCTCTGGCGGCGAGCAGAAGCGGCTCGTCCTCGAGGCCCTCCTGCGTGGCCCGGAGGAGGTGCTGCTGCTCGATGAGCCGGACAACTACCTCGACGTGCCGACGAAGCGCTGGCTGGAGGACGCGCTCATCGCGTCGCCCAAGACGGTGCTGTTCATCAGCCACGACCGCGAGCTGCTCGACCGCGTCGCCACCCGAATCGCCACCCTCGAGCCGGGTGCCGTGGGCGCGACGCTCTGGGTGCACCCAGGGCATTTCGCGACGTACGCCCAAGCCCGTGAGGATCGCAACGCCAGGCTCGAGGAGCTGCGGCGGCGCTGGGACGAGGAGCACCTCAAGCTCAAGACCCTGGTGCAGACCCTCAAGGTCAAGGCGACGTACAACGACGGGATGGCCTCGCGGTACCAGGCGGCCCAGACGCGCTTGGCGAAGTTCGTCGAGGCAGGACCGCCGGAGGCGATCCCGGTGCACCAGAACGTCAGGATGCGCCTCACCGGGGGACGGACCGCCAAGCGTGCGATCGTCGCGAAGGACCTCGAGCTGACCGGGCTGATGAAGCCCGTCGACCTCGAGGTCTGGTACGGCGAGCGCGTCGCCGTCCTCGGCTCGAACGGGTCGGGCAAGTCGCACTTCCTCCGGCTGCTCGCGAGTGGCGGCAGCGACCCGGAGCCGGAGCACCGGCCCGTTGGGGACGTCCGCCCGGCCCCGGTCGAGCACACGGGGGTGGCACGGCTCGGTTCGCGGGTGCGCCCCGGCTGGTTCGCCCAGACACACGAGCACCCGTCGCTCCTGGGCCGGACGCTCCTCGAGATCCTCCACCGCGGCGACGAGCACCGCGCCGGCAAGCCGCGTGACGAGGCGGCCCGGGCACTCGACCGGTATGGGCTGGCCCGCTCGGGCGAGCAGAGGTTCGAGTCGCTCTCGGGCGGCCAGCAGGCTCGCTTCCAGATCCTCCTCCTCGAGCTGTCGGGAGCGACCCTGCTGCTGCTCGACGAGCCGACCGACAACCTCGACCTGCACTCAGCTGAGGCGCTGGAGGATGGCCTGGCCAGGTTCGAGGGGACCGTCGTCGCCGTGACCCATGACCGCTGGTTCGCGCGGGGTTTCGACCGGTTCCTCGTCTTCGGGGCCGACGGGCGGGTGTACGAGTCGAACGAGCCGGTCTGGGACGAGGGCCGAGTCGCGCGGCCGCGGTGAGCCGGGTCATGGACGCCTGGACCGGAGTAGCGTCAGGGCATGGTGATCAGCTCGCTCGACGTCCCCGTCATCGGGGCGCCGATGGCAGGTGGTCCATCGACCCCGGAGCTCGCGGTCGCGGTCTCCGAGGCGGGCGGGCTCGGCTTCCTCGCCGGTGGCTACCTCACCGCGGGTCAGCTCGCCAGCCAGATCGCCGACGTGTGGAACGCGTCGTCGTGCGCCTTCGGCGTCAACCTCTTCGTCCCCGAGAGCGCCAACACGTTCACCTGTTCGTATGCCGCTGGGCTGGCTCCGCTCAGTGGTGACCTCCGTGCCCGGGCCGTTTCGCAGTATCGGGAGGGCCTGCTCGGCGAGGCGGAACGGCTTGGGGTGGAGCTGCCCGAGCCAGTCGCCGGCGACACGGATGACTGGGACCGCAAGCTCGACCTCGTGCTGCGCGAGAAGGTGCCGGTCGTGTCCTTCACCTTCGGCCTGCCGAGCCCGGCCGTCCTTGCGGAGCTGCGCCGGGCCGGGATCGAGGCCGTGGTCACCGTGAGCGACGTCGAGGAGGCGGAGGCCGCCATCGAGGCGGGGGCCGAGGCCCTCGTCGTGCAGGGGCCGGAGGGAGGCGGCCACCGGAGCACCCTCGACCAGGCGAAGGAGCCGTCCGCCGAGGACCTCGTCGACCTCGTCGCGGCCGTGCGGGAGGGGACGTCGCTTCCGGTCATCGCGGCCGGTGGCATCACCAGGCCGGAGCGGGCGCGCCAGCTCAGGGACTCCGGCGCGACCGCCGTCCAGGTCGGGACGGCCCTGCTCCTCACCCCGGAGGCCGGCACAGCGCTGGCCTACCGCCGCGCCCTCAAGGATCCGGCCTACACCCGGACCGCCGTGACGCGCGCCTTCTCGGGCCGCCCGGCCCGGGCCCTCGAGACCGATTTCGTGCGTGAGCGCGACGGCCTCGCGCCCGCCGCCTATCCCGAGATCCACCAGCTGACCAGCCCCCTGCGCAGGGCCTCAGCCGCCGCCGACGACCCCCGTCTCATGGCGCTCTGGGCCGGCACGGGCTGGCAGGACGCAGCTGACGTCCCCGCGGCCATGGTGGTGCGCCGGATCGCCGGGGAGGGTTGACCGCCGCCGGGCGGCCGCGTCGAGTGTGCAGTTCGCGCCGCCCAAGCCCCGGCCAGTTGGCCGTGTGGGTGACGCCTACTGTTGGCGGCATGGCGTCTGCTGAAGGAAACCTCACGTGGCTGCCTGCCACTGAACACCCGGATCTCGTCTCGCCCCCGGTCGCGGCCGCGCTTGCGCGTGTGCCCGAGGTTCGGGTCGCCCGGATCGACCCGACGCTCGCGGACACGGCGGCGTTCTGCGCCGCGTACGACGTCGACCCCGCCTCCTCGGCGAACTGCGTCGTGGTCGAGGGGCGCCGTGGCGACCTGACCACGCGGGCTGCCGTCATGGTCCTCGCGACCGACCGGGCCGACGTCAACCGGGTCGTGCGGAAGCACCTCGGCGTCCGCAAGATCTCGTTCGCGGACCAAGCCGTGGCCGAGCGCCTGACGGGAATGCAGCAGGGCGGGATCACGCCGATCGGCCTGCCGGAGGGCTGGCCCATCCTTGTCGACGACGCGGTGGTCGCGGCCGGCCCAGTGGTCATCGGGGCAGGGGTCCGTGGCGCCAAGCTTCTCCTGCCCGGCGCGCTCCTCGCGGGACTTCCCGGGGCGGAGACGCTTGACCTCGTCTTGCACTAGCACCGCAGGAAGCGGCCGAGGTGGCTGTGTTCGTCCAGCCCGACTGACGCCCCCAACACGTCGGGTGTGCAGAACGTGCCCACACGGTCTGCACGCCCGACGTCTACGGTGGGGGAGTGACGACGCCCTCGATGACCTACCGACAGCTCGGCGACAGCGGACTCACCGTCTCGGTGGTCGGCCTCGGCTGCAACAACTTCGGCCGTCGGATCGACGAGGAGGCGACCACCGCCGTGGTGCGTGCGGCGATCGACTCAGGCATCACGCTCTTCGACACGGCCGACACCTATGGTCACGGGGCCAGCGAGGAGCTGCTCGGTCGCGCTCTTGGTGC
>DASUQN010000342.1:0-3854 GCA_036280515.1 Intrasporangium sp.
CGCCAGATCGTCGATGAGCCCTTCTCGAAGGGGAATCCGACGAGCTGCGAGACGTACCACGCGCCGTCCGGTCCCTTGACGACGTCCGTCGGGACGGCATCGGCGGGGAACCCGGCGGGCAGCGTGAATGGCGGGAAGGGAAGCTCGACCGCCTGGGTGGTCGGCACGGGGTCGAAGGTGGCCACCGCCGAGCCGCCCTTCCTCGTCGAGACCAGAGCGTTGGCGCCGGCGTCGGCGATGACCCACCCGTTGCCGGATCTCGCGATGCCGACGGGGTTGCTGTCGATGTCCGTGCCGTCCGGGTTGGCCTCCGCTTCGAACGCGGCCGCGTCGAAGGCCATGGACAGTGACCCCAGCCCGTCGAGGTGACGGAGATCGCCGGTGAGGACCGTCCCGAGCAGCCCGGCATCGGGACCGTAGCCGTCGCGGAAGTCCGGCGAGCCGCCGAGCCCGATCGTCAGGGCGAACTTGTGGTTCCCGGTGAAGACGATGGCACCGGGCCCCAGGGCCTCGGCCGCGCTCCCGGCCGAGGGAAGTCCCTCCAGGACACGCACGAACCCGCCGCCGAGGCCGACCTTGCTCACCGAGCCGGTGAAGCCGAAGCACACCTCGCCGAACTCGGGATGCTCCTGACAGGTGTCGCCGCCGGGTGTGCCGGCCGTCCCGGCCTCGGTGACGTAGAGGTCTCCGCCGGGGGTGAAGGCGAGCTGCCTCGGACTGTTGAGGCCGGAGGCGATGACGGTGGGCCCGCCGTCAGCTGCCGCAGTAACGACTCCGGTCACGGCGAGCAGGAGCGACGCGGCTCCAGCCGCGACGAGTCGTCCCGGTCGATGATGTCTGCTCATGGGGCACCCCTTCGCTGAGTCCCCTGACCACGGAAACTGACCTGTCGACGGTAGGGCGGCCTGACGGCTCTGTCCGGGGAAGGAAGAAAACCCGCGGTAAGCGTCCGGGTTTGTCCTCAGGTCAGGGTGCTCCACCGGATGGAGAGGACCAGCCCGGCGGCGAGCAGCAGTGCGGCCAGGGCCGCGAACCCCGCGCTGAGGTCGACGTCCTGCTGCTGGGTCGTGACGTGCTTGGGCAGGTCGGCGAGGACCTTGGACAACGCGGCTGCGTCGGTCGCGCCGAAGTACTCGCCTCCGGTGGTCTCGGCCACCTCTCGCAGCGCTGGTTCATCGACGACGAGGAAGTTCCGGGTCACCCGGCCGCCGCCTCCCGGTGGGCCGAAGCCGAAGTTCTGCCGCGGCTCGAAGCCGCCGTACTGCTCCCGGGAGCAGGCCAGCGTCGTCGGGTTCGTCGTCCCGAAGCCGATCGGATAGACGCGCACACCGCGGGCCGCGGCCTGATCTGCCGCCTGCGCGGGGGTCACGCCACGGGTGTTCGCCCCATCCGTCAGCAGCACGATGATCTCCGGGACCGGTTCTGCCCGAACCGGCGGATCCCCGCTCGCTGAGTCGGTGGGGGTCGGCGTGGGCGGGGTCATGGGCGGTGCGCCGCCCAGGTCGACGTCGCCGGTGACCTCGACGGGGTCGCTCGGCGGCACGTCGGGGTCGATCTCGGCGATCGCGTCGATCGCGGTGAGGATCGCGGCGCCGATCGTCGTGCCCCGGCCCGTCGTCACTCCGTCGATCGCGCTGAGGAGCTCCTCCCTGTTGGTCGAGGGTGCGACCGCCACCTCGGCAAACCCGGAGAAGACGATCAGACCGAGCTTCGCCTCCGGCGGCTGCTCCTCGACGAAGTCACGGACCGCCGCCTGGGCGGCAGTCAGTCGGTTCGGGGCGACATCCGTCGCACACATCGACCCGGAGACGTCGAGGGCGATGAGGATGGTCGTGCCCGAGACGGGCACGTCCGTGCGCACCTGCGGGCGAGCCGCCGCCATCCCGAGGACGGCCAGGCTGGCGAGGACGAGGGCAATGGGCACGTGCCGACGCCACGACCTGCGTCCGCCGGCAGCGACGCGGACGAGGGCGACGTTGGAGAACCGGACCGTGCGGCGTCGTCTCCTGCGCAGCTGCCACACGTAGGCGCCGAGCAGGATCGGCGCGGCGAGCGCGAGGGTGAGCAGCAGCGGCTGGCCGAACGACACTCAGACCACCCGGCCCTGACGGAGGACCGAGATGGTCGCCCCGGCCGCGAGGAGCAGACCGGCGAGCGCGGCGAAGAGGGAGGTCACCTCGTGGGGCACCGTCCGCATCGTCCAGTTCAGCTCGATCGAGTCGTAGACGGACGCGAGCGAGGCGGCGTCGTCAGCCTCTCGGTAGGTGCCGCCGGTCGCGTCCGCGATGTCCTGCAGCACCGCCTTGTCGAGGACCGTCGCGATGCTGAAGCCGTCGACCTGCAGCACGGCACCCTCGGGCGTTCCGAGCCCGATGGGCTCGATGCGCACCCCGGCGGCGGACGTCAGCTCGGCGACGTCGCGCGGGTCCGGACCCGTGTTGTTCTCCCCATCCGTGAGCAGGACGATCGAGGTCCCGCCGTAGTAGCCGATGTCGGACTCCTCGTCAGAGCCGGCCTCTGACTCGGCGACCTTGGTGATGGGCCGGCCGGCGATGGCGCTCAGGGCTCCGAGCAGGCCCCCACCGAGCGAGGTATCGCCCTGGGCATTGAGCCGGTTGACGGCCGCGAGCACCGCTGCCTTGTCCGTGGTCGGCCGCTCCGTGATCAGTCCGGTGCCGCCGAAGGCGACGACGCCGAGCCTGACCGACGGCGGCTGCTTCGCGATGAACTGCCGGGCCGCCGCCTTGGCCGCCTCGAGCCGCGTGGGCTTGATGTCAGTGGCGGACATGCTCGTCGACACGTCGAAGGCGAGCACGACGGTGCCCTCGCGACGAGGCTCGGCGACCGCCGCCACCGGTCTGGTCATCGCCACGACGAGCACGACAAGAGCGGCGATGAGGAGGGCTGGGGCGAGCCGTGCCCACCGGTCCCTCGGGGGGACGGAGACCACCAGGCCTTGGCGCGCGAGCTCGCCCCGCCGTTCCTCCTGCCGCCGCAGCAGGCGTCGGAACCCCGTGACGACAACCGGCACGAGGAGTAGTCCGAGGAGGGCCCACGGCCAGGTGAGGGTCATCGGCGCCGCCTCCGCCGCAGCTCGGACACCCGGACGAGGACGCGGACCAGGTCGTCGTCGGTGCTCACGCGATGGAGGTCGACGCCGGCCCGCTGGGTCTCTCCCTCGAGGGCCTCCTGCCGCTCGACGGCCGCGTCTCGCAGCCGCTTGCGGAAGCCCGGGTCGCTCGTGTCGACGAAGATCTGCTCCCCGGTCTCGGCATCCTCCACGTAGATCGAGCCGACGTCGGGCAGCTCGGACTCGCGGGGATCGCTCACCTGTAGCGCCACGACCTCATGGCGGCGGGCGAGCAAGGCGAGCGGACGCTCCCACCCCTCCGCGCTGATGAAGTCGGACACGATGATGACGAGGGACCGGCGCCGGGCCAGCCCTGCCGTCGCGCGGAAGAGCGCGCCGAGGTCGGTGACGCTGCCGGTCCCGGCCACCTCGCGGTTGTCGAGCACCGCCTTCGCGATGCGCAGCACCTGGTTGCGTCCACTAGCGGGTGGGATGACGGTCCGCACCCCGGTGTCGAAGAGGACCGCGCCGACCCGGCTGCCGCCCCGTGACAGGACATGGGCGATGGTCGTGGCCACCTCGGCGACGATGAGCCCCTTCTGCCTGGCGACCGGCCCGAACGCCATCGACGGGGAGAGGTCGAGCAGGAGCCAGGTGGTGATCTCCCGGTCCTCGACGTACTCGCGGACAAAGGGCGTGTCGAGCCGCGCGGTGACGTTCCACTCGATGTGGCGCAGGTCGTCGCCCGGCTCGTACTCGCGCAGGTCAGTGAAGTCGAGCCCCA
>DASUQN010000343.1:0-9548 GCA_036280515.1 Intrasporangium sp.
GAACTGCTTCCCGATGCTGAGGTCACCGACCTCGTCGCCCAGACCGAGGGCCAGCGCGCCGGACCGGGTCGCGAGGTGGAGCAGGTCGGGGGCGGTGAGCGCCAGACCGTCGGCGCCGAGGAGCTGCTGCATGAGATAGGCCTGCAGCGCCTCCTTGAAGATCGAGAACCCGGTGCCGGCGCCGACGTCCGAGCCGAGGGCGACGCGGACGCCGTGCTCGACATGGCGCCGCATCGGGAACCTGCCGCTACCGAGCGAGGAGTTGCTCGTCGGACAGTGGGCCACGGAGGCGCCGCGTGCCGCGAGCAGGGCGACCTCGGCGTCGCTGGCGTGGACGTTGTGCGCCAGTACGGCCCTCGGGCCGACGAGCCCGTGTCGGTCATAGGTGTCGACGTAGTGCTCAGCCGTGGCGAAGAGCTGCGCGACCGCCGCGACCTCGGCGACGTTCTCGTTGACGTGTGATGTGAACCAGGAGCCTTCGACGTCCTTGAGCACCGACCCACAGGCGTCGAGCATGTCCTCGCTCGCGGAGTAGGAGAACCGAGGCGTGACCGCGTAGCGAGTGCGGTCCACGCCATGCCACCGCGCGGCGAGGGCCGTCGACTCTGCATAGAAGCGGTCCGGCGTGCTGAGCAGTGGCTCCGGCAGGGAGCGGTCGCTCGCCACCAGCCCGGCCGTGACGCGGAGGCCCGCGCGGGCCACTCGCTCGAAGAGGGCGTCGACCGCAGTCGCGAAGTGGGAACCGAAGACGAGCGCGGTGGTCGTGCCCGCAGAGACCAGGCCCTGGACGAACTCGTCGGCGACCTGGCCGGCGTAGTCGGTCGACTCGAGGCGAGCCTCCTCCGGCAGGGCGCACTCGTCGAGCCATTGGAGCAGGGGCATGCCCAGGGTCCCGATGACGCGGACCTGGGGGTAGTGGACGTGGGTGTCGACCATGCCGGGCAGGATCAGTCCCGCGCGAAGGTCGACCACCTCGTGCCCGGGATGGTCGCGCACCGTCTCGGCAAAGGGGCCGCGTGCGCAGATCCGGCCGTCGTCGACGACGAGCGCGGCGTCGGCCTCGGCGCGCAGCCTGATGGTCCCCAGAGTCGCGTCGTCCGGTGTGTCGAGGACCGTCCCGCGGAAGACCGTCACCGAGCACGCTCCCGCGCAGCGCCGCGCGCGTCGATGGCCTCGCTCTCGAGCGACTGGAGCAGCGCGGCGGCCACGCCGATCGCGACCGTCGACGGGTCCTTGCCGCGGAGGCCCGGCATGCCGATCGGCGAGGTGATGCGGGCGATCGCCTCGGGGCTGTGGCCCTCGCGGGCGAGGATCGTCTGGAAGCGCCGCCACTTCGAGGCCGAGCCGATGAGGCCGATCGACCCGAGATGGCCGCATCGCAGCGCGACGTCGCAGAGGGCGGCGTCCTCGGCGTGGTCGTGGGTCATGACGAGCACGTGCGTGCCAGTCGGGACCTGACCGAGGGCGAGCTCTGGCACGGGGGCGTGGTGCACGTGGATGCGGGCCAGCGCGTCGTCGAGCGGGCGCAGCCGCTCCGGCTCGAGCAGGTCGGCGCGGGAGTCGACCAGGTGCAGCTCGAGGTCGCGGCGGGCGAGGATACGGGCGAGCTCCATACCGACGTGTCCGAGGCCGAAGATCGCTACCGACGGCACGACGAGCAGCGGCTCGAGCAGGAGGGAGACCTCGCCGCCGCAGCATTGCTGGCCATGCTCGGACGGTGCCTTGTCGCTCAACGTCAGGGTCAGGGTCTCGGGTGCACGCCGACCGTCAACGATGAGCTCATGTGCCCGCGCGATGGCGGTGGCCTCGAGGTTTCCGCCGCCGATCGTGTCCCAGGCGGCGTCCTCGGTGACGACCATCTTGGCGCCGGCCTCCCGCGGTGCGTGGCCGCGGACGCTGGCGACGGTGACCAGGACGCCGGGGTGCCGGTCGGCCCGGAGCCGCTCGACGGCCCGAAGCCAGTTCACGACGTGACCTGCGTCGTGCGCGCTGACCCGTCGCCTGAAAGGGCTGGGGCACCCGGTGAGCCGTTGCCGGGAGCGAGCTCAGCGGCATACGGCACGGTGGTGGTGGTGGTGTCGGGAAGGGCGCTGCGGGCCAGCTCGATCGCCCAGTACACGGCTTCTGGCGTGGCCGGAGAGGCGAGGTCGATGCTCACCCCCGGCGGACCGAACGCTGCCGCAGCCTGCCGGAGCGACTCACGCACGGAGAAGGCGAGCATGAGGGGCGGTTCCCCGACCGCCTTGGAGCCGTAGACCGCACCCTCCTCGTGTGCGTGCTCGAGGAGGGTGACGTTGAAGACCTCGGGCATCTCAGAGAAGGAGGGCAGCTTGTAGGTGCTCGCGGACTGGGTGGCGACGCGGCCCCGCGTGGGACCATCGCTCTCGTCCCAACGCAGGTCCTCGAGCGTGAGCCAGCCGGCACCCTGGACGAAGGCGCCCTCGATCTGGCCGATGTCCACGATCGGGCTCAGGCTGTCGCCGACGTCGTGGACGATGTCGACCCGTCGCGTCCGGTAGGCACCGGTGAAGCCGTCGACCTCCACCTCCGCAGCGGCCACGCCGTAGGCGAAGTACTTGAACGGGGAGCCCTGCATCGTGGCTATGTCCCAGTGCAGTCCCTCGGTCCGGTAGTACCCGGCCGCCCAGAGCTGGACCCGCTGGAGGTAGGCCTTGGCGACGAGGTCCTCCCAGCGCAGGTCCGCACCGCCTTCGACCTCGTCCAGACGGGCGCGGATCTGCTCGCAGGCATCCTTGACGGCGCCGCCGTTGAGGTCGGCGCCCGAGCTCGCTGCCGTGGCTGAGGTGTTGGGCACCTTGTCGGTCCGGGTGGGGGCGAGCCGGATGCGGGACAGTGGCAGGCCGAGCGCCGTCGCGGCGACCTGGATCATCTTCGTGTGCAGCCCCTGGCCCATCTCCGTGCCGCCGTGGTTGATGAGCACCGAGCCGTCCTTGTAGACGTGCACGAGCGCACCCGCCTGGTTGAGGGGCGTGAAGTTGAAGGAGACGCCGAACTTGACCGGGGTGACTGCGAGCCCGCGCTTGGTGTGCGTGTGCGCGGCGTTGAACGCGGCGACCTCGGCGCGGCGCTCGTCGAGCCGGGCGTTGGTCGCGAGGGTGTCCCAGGCCCGCACGAGCCGGTCCGCGTGGCGGACCTCCTGGCCGTAGGGGGTGCTCTGCCCGGTGGTGTAGAGGTTGCGTCGGCGCAGCTCGTCGGGCTCGAGGTCGAGCTGGGGTGCGCAGCGTCCGAGGATGTCCTCGATGACGAGCATGCCCTGGGGGCCACCGAAGCCACGGAACGCCGTCTGCGAGGTCTTGTGGGTCTTGGCGACGCGTCCGCGGACGCTGACATGGGGGATGTGGTACGCGTTGTCGACGTGGCACAGGGCCCTGGCCAGGACCGCCTCGGACAGGTCGAGGCTCCAGCCGCCATCCGAGGTCAGGGTGGCGTGGAGGGCGGTCAGGCGTCCGTCCGCGTCGAAGCCGACCTGCCACGACGCGTGGAAGCCGTGACGCTTGCCGGTCATCGTGACGTCCTGGGGCCGGGTGAGCCGGACGCGCACCGGACGGCCCGTGAGGGTTGCGCCGAGCGCTGCAACGGCGGCGAAGCCGTGCGGCTGCATCTCCTTGCCCCCGAAGCCGCCGCCCATGCGCAGGGACTGGACGGTCACCGCGTGGTCGGGCACGCCGAGGACGTGGGCGACGATGCCCTGGGTCTCGCTCGGATGCTGGGTGCTGCTGTGCACGAGCACCTGGCCGGCCTCGTCGACGAGGGCGATGGAGGCCTGGGTCTCGAGGTAGAAGTGCTCCTGCCCCGCGAACTCGATCTCGCCGGTGAAGACGTGGGCCGACGTCGCGAGGGCGGTGTCCACGTCGCCGCGACGGACGTGCAGGGCGGCACCCTGGAAGCTTCCTGCGGCGATCGCTTCACGGAGGCTGATGATCGCCGGCAGCGGCTCGTAGTCGACCCCTTCGGCAGCGATCGCAGCGGCCCCCATGCGGGCGGCCTCGAGCGTCTCGCCGAGGACCCAGCAGACCGCCTGCCCGTAGTAGCTGACCTCGGACGGGAAGAGCGGCTCGTCACCCTTGACACCGGAGTCGTTGAGTCCGGGCACGTCGGCTGCGGTGAGCACGCGCACGACTCCAGGAACGGTGAGGGCGGCGGAGGGGTCGAGTCGTGTCACGCGGGCGTGGGCGTGGGGGGCCTGCACCGGGTGGGCGTGCAGGACTGCGGGAGTCCGTGCCAGCAGGTCGTCGGTGTAGAGCGCGGCTCCGGTCACGTGGAGCGCGGCAGACTCATGGGGGATGGGCAGGCCGGTTGAGGCGTTGCTGGGGCGATCGGACAGGCGGCTCATGCGCCCACCTCCTGCGGTCCCGACTCGTCGGGGTGCGGATGTGCATCATGGAGCATGAGCAGCGCCGTCCCGAGCATCGCGGTCCGGTAGGCCGCACTGGCGCGGTGGTCGTCCAGGGGAGTCCCCTCGCCGCGCATGACGGCGGCCGCTGTCCGGATGGTCTCGGCGGTCCAGGGCCGGGCCTCCAGAGCGGCCTCGGTCGCCAGCGCCCGGATCGGGGTTGCGGCGACCCCGCCGAGTCCGATCCTCGCCCGCGTCACGCTGCCGCCATCGACGGTGATCGCGAACGCGGCGGCGACGCTCGAGATGTCGTCGAAGCGCCGCTTCGCGATCTTGTGGAAGGCGCCGATCGGGCTCACGGGGAGCGGGATCCGCACCGCGCGGATGAGTTCGTCAGGTCGTCGAACCGTCTCGCGGTAGCCGGTGAAGAAGTCGGCGAGCGGGACCTCTCGCTCGGCTCGCTCGGATGCGAGGACCACGGTGGCTTCCAGCGCGAGGAGTGCTGGGGCCGCATCGCCGATGGGGGAGGCCGTGGCAAGGTTGCCCCCGATCGTGGCGGTGTTGCGGATCAGCCGGGAGGCGAACTGGGGGACGAGGTCGGCGATCAGGGGGACGCGGCCGTCGAGGCCGGTCTCGATCTCGGAGAAGGTGAGCGCCGCGCCGATCTCGATGCTGTCGTCGCCGATGTCGAGCGTCCGCAGCTCGGGCACCCGGTCGATGCCGATGACGAAAGGCGCACGCGCCGCTCTGAGGTTGACCTCGACGCCCCAGTCGGTGGATCCGGCGACCAGCACGGCGTCGGGACTCTCGCCCAGCAGCGCCAGGGCGTCGGCAAGGTCGGTGGCTCGGGCGTAGGTCCCCGCGGACGAGGTGATTCGCGTGCGCGGCGTCGTCGGCGCCGCTCGCCTGCGACGGGCGGCGAGCGCGTCCTCGGGCGGCGGCGCGCCGACCGCGAAGGCGGCGTCACGGATCGGTCGGTAGCCGGTGCAGCGGCAGAGATTGCCGGACAGGGCCTGGAGGTCGAAGCCGTTGGGCCCGATCTCGTGGCCGTCGGTGGGTTGGCCGTCGTCGGGGTGCTCGGTTGCCGAGCGTCCGCCTGACTGGGTCAGCGGAGTGCGGCCGCTCCGGTAGTACTCGGCCGCCATGCTGCACACGAAGCCGGGCGTGCAGTAGCCGCACTGCGACCCGCCGCGAACCGCCATCTCGTGCTGAACCGGGTGGAGGGAGTCGGGCGAGCCGAGTCCCTCGCTCGTGACGATCTCCTGCCCGTCGAGCGAAGCGGCCGGGACGAGGCAGGCGTTGAACGCCGTCCACTGCGACCGCCCGGGGCCGTCTGGTCGGGCCATGAGGACGGCGCACGCTCCGCACTCGCCCTCGGCACACCCCTCCTTGGCTCCGGTCAACCCCTGATCTCGCAGCCAGTCGAGGGCCGACGTGTGCGGTGCGATCCCAACGAGGCGCATGGGCCGGCCATTGACCGACGCCGTGGGCACCACGCCGTCCTGATCGCCTCCACTGAGGTCTGCAACCGTGAAGGACGCCATCGTCGCCTCCCTGGGCGCCGCACGGGCGCCACACCAAGGACCAATCGCGCAGGATCGGCCCGCATGCATGGTTACGGCAGGCTCCGAACCGCTGGTTATCCATGCAGAACAACGGCCGGGTGACTCTGATGGTACGTCGAGGCCCTCGTCCCCGACAGCCCATAACGGACCTCGGCATGCGGTGGTCGCTGCGAGGGGCTGTGGACAACGTCGGCAGCAGTCGAGTGGGACTGACCATGCTCGTGCCATGACGACAGGAACCTTCCGCGGGCTGCCCGACGACTGGGCGCGGCGGCCCATCACGGACCCTGACCTCTTCGAGGGCGTGGTCGACCTCGCGGTCTTCGAGGCGTTCCGGGCCATCGGCGGGGTCGCACTCCTGCTCTGCCACGCCGACGGGCGGCTCATGCAGCCGGTCACGGTCGAGACCGTCAACTCGGCCTCGCCCCCGCGCGAGGCCGAGGCCCGCTTGGCCGTGATCCTCGCCGACATCGTGGGGCGTGGAGTGTCGGCCGTCGTCATGGTCGTCGCCCGCCCCGGCTCCGCGGCAGCGAGCAAGCGGGACCGGGACCTGCGAGACGCGTTCGTGCGGGCGAGCCGGGCGAGTGGGATCACCCTGCTCGGCGTGGCGCTCGCCGTTCCCGGCGCGGTGGTGGACCTGAAGCCGGCGTCGACGACGGAGGCGGCCTGAGCTCGCGACGCCGGACGCACCCCACCCCGGCGTTCGCGCGCACCGAGCCCAGCGGCATACTCGATGGATTGGCCGGAGGACATTGTGAGGGTGTCCTCCTCCGTCTGGGGCAAAACGGGATCATTCAGCGTTTCGTCCCCGCGGGGCTGACAGGTAACCTAACCCGCGGCCCTGCACTACCTCCACGTGTGCAGCAGCAAGAGCGCCCCTGGCCCCGGGGCGTGTGAGGGAGCACTATGACACGTACTGACAGCGTCGACGTCAAGCGTTGGCGCGCGAAGTACGCGCTCATCGAGCGATCGGCCGAGGCGGACCAGGACGCCAAGGCGCTGTTCGCCGAGATGGACGCGGAGCGCACGGCGCGCAATGGCGAGCTGCGAGAGATCCTCGCTGACCTCGTCGCCTCGAAGGACCTCGTGGCGTTCAAGGAATCGCTCGGCCACTGGGCTCGCAAGGACGGGCCCTACGTCGGCTTCGGCGCCGTCGGCGGCCCGTGGGTGGCGGCGCTCGTCCGACGCGCCGAGGAGGACCACGCGGAGGTTGTCGAGCTGCTCGTGGCCGCGCTCCAGACCCCGGCGACCCCGCAGGCGGCGGCCGACAGCCTCCACTCCGTCGACGCGTTCCTGGCCCGCTCGGGCGGTCGCGGGCAGCGTGGGCCGAGCCCGGCGCAGACTGCGTACGTCCTGTCCCTCTTCTGGTCGACCGACGAGGGTGGCGAGTGGCCCCTCATGTGGGAGAACGCTCCGCACACGCTCCAGCGGCTCGGCTGGCTCGAGCGCGGCCTGTCCCACGCCGAGCGCTACGTCGCCTTCGCCGCCCTGTGCGCAGCCCTGCGTCCCGACGACCCGCGCTACGCCTCCCGCATCCTCTGGTGGTTCAAGGAGACCGAGGCCTTCGTCGGCATCGCTCCCAAGGCCATCGACGTGTGCGTGGAGGCAGCTGAACTCGCCGCAGAGTTCCGCCCCGCGACCGGGTACGCCAGCGCGAAACACGAGGACCGCGCCGCGGATCTCGCCCGCCAGCTACGGGGTGAGGCCGACCACATCTCCGACAGCCTCATCGATCGCCTCTCGGCGGAGACGGGGCTCTACCTGGAGGTGCCGACGCTGGCCCTCCAACAGCACGCGGGGGACGACTCTGCCTATCGCTCCGACCTGTACGCCTCGTGGATCCTGGTCGGCGGCGCAGGCGCCCCGGGCTTCCGGCTCTGGGTGACCCCGTCCGGCGTCGCCTTCGGCCTCCACGGCGGGTGGGAGGGCGAGAGCGACGAGCAGCACCGCGAGATCGGCGCCCTCCTCCAGTCGCATCTACCTCGCGGCGTCGGCTTCCTGCGGGTCCACGAGGACGTGCGGCCGGCAACGGAGGGCCGGATCGAGCCGGTCGGGCGCGAGTACCCCGGGGGCGAGGCCTTCGTCGGCACGTGGTGGAAGGACTCGAGCGCCCTCGGGCGTGCCGACGTCGCCGACGAGATCGCGACGACCGCCCGGGCGCTGACGCCGCTCCTGCGGTTCATGGCCTCGAGCCAGCGCGGCGGCACCGAGGACCCGAATCTCGAGCTCAACCCCATGGCCGACCTCGAGTCCGAGGTCGAGGTCTTCAAGGCCGAGCGCCCGTATCCCAACGAGCGGGACGCGTGGCACCAGGAGCAGCGCCGGATCTTCGCCGGCGCGCTCTCCCGGGACGGTCTCGAGAACTTCGACCTCCCGACGTTCAAGCGCATCGTGTCGACGCGCGGCTATGGCGACATCGGCGCCCAGTCGGTGCTCATCAGCTCCATCAACGCCCTCGATGCCGCAGGGATCGACGAGCTGCGCCTCACGGTCCGTGAGCTGCTCTGGGGTGAGGGGCGCGACGAGGAGCGGATCAACTCGGTCCTCGCAGCCGACGACCTCCCCGTTCAGGGCTTCAGCGAGAGCGTCGTCATGAAGCTGTTCGCGATCGCCCACCCCGAGCACTGGCTGCCCCTCTTCACCCTCGCCGGGGAGTCGGGCAAGATCGCGATGCTGGCGCGCCTCGGTGGTCCCGCCCGGTGGACCGAGGGCAAGTCACGTGGCCGCATGCACGTCGAGACCAACGCGCTCCTGCGCCAGGTGCTCGACCCGCTCCTCTCGGACGATCCCTGGGGGCAGGCCCAGCTCGCCTACTGGCTCATGCGCCGCTCCGACAAGGCGCTCATGCCCGACCACGACGCCCTGGGCGAGGCGGCCAAGGAGCTGCTCATCGCCGAGGAGTTCCTCCGCGAGATCCGCGCGCTGCTCGAGGAGAAGAAGCAGGTCATCTTCTACGGGCCGCCCGGCACCGGCAAGACCTTCCTCGCGCAGCGCCTCGCCCAGGCCCTGCAGCCGGACCCGGCCAAGCGCGACATCGTCCAGTTCCACCCGAGCAGCTCCTACGAGGACTTCTTCGAGGGCTTCCGGCCGCAGATCGACCACCAGGGGCAGATGGTCTACGAGCTGCGCAAGGGTCCGCTGGCGCTGCTGGCGGAGGCCGCGGAGGCGGACCCCCTGACGCCGCACATCATGATCATCGACGAGATCAACCGGGCCAACCTGCCCCGCGTCTTCGGCGAGCTCCTCTTCCTGCTCGAGTACCGGTCGCACTCCGTCAAGACGTCCTACCGGCCGGACGAGGGCTTCGAGCTGCCCCCGAACCTGTACTTCATCGGCACGATGAACACGGCGGACCGCTCCATCGCCCTCGTCGATGCCGCACTGCGCCGGCGGTTCGACTTCGTGCCCTTCATGCCGCACGACGGCCCGATGGAGGGGCTGCTCCGTCGCTGGCTCGAGGTGAACGACGGCCCGGTCTGGGTCGCCGACCTCGTCGACCGGGTCAACGAGGACCTGCGCCGCGCCCTGCGTGGCCCGCACCTGCAGATCGGCCACTCGTACTTCATGCGCCCGGGGCTCGACGGTGACGAGGCGACGCTGCGCCGCATCTGGGACTACAACGTGTACCC
>DASUQN010000344.1:0-15739 GCA_036280515.1 Intrasporangium sp.
CCGCAGGCAGACGCGGGCTACGACGTGGCCGACTACCGCGACGTCGACCCCCTCTTCGGCCGGCTCGCCGACGCCGACGAGCTGATCGCCCGGGCCCACGAGCTCGGCCTGCGCGTCATCGTCGACCTGGTGCCGAACCACAGCTCCGACGCCCACGCCTGGTTCCGGACGGCCCTGGCCGCTGGACCCGGCTCCCCGGCGCGGGAGCGCTACGTCTTCCGCGACGGCCGGGGCGCCGATGGTGACCTGCCCCCGAACAACTGGGAGTCGGTCTTCGGCGGACCCGCATGGACCCGGGTCACCGAGCCGGACGGCTCGGCCGGCCAGTGGTACCTGCACCTGTTCGACGTCGCGCAACCGGACTTCAACTGGGACCACGGGGAGGTCCGGGCCGAGTTCGAGTCCGTCCTGAGGTTCTGGCTCGACCGGGGCGTGGACGGTTTCCGCGTCGACGTCGCGCACGGTCTCGTCAAGAAGGAGGGCCTGCCTGACCACCGGGCGCGCACCCACATGTTGGGCGACACCGAGGAGGCGGCGGCGCACGTGCTCGACGGCCACGCCCCCGAGCCCACGCACCACATCCCCTACTGGGACCAGGACGGTGTCCACGAGATCTACCGGTCCTGGCGCAAGGTGCTCGACTCGTACGGGCTGCCGGACCGGATCCTGTGCGCGGAGGCGTGGGTCGAGCCGCAGGAGCGGGCCGTGCGCTACACGCGTCCCGACGAGATGCACCAGGCGTTCAACTTCGACTTCCTCGGCACGCCGTGGATCGCCGCGGACCTCGTCGCCGTCATCGAGCGGTCGCTGCGGGCCGCGGACTCCGTCGGCGCCCCCTCGACCTGGGTGCTGTCGAACCACGACGTGGTGCGCCACGCGACCAGACTCGGCTTCCCCCCGGGCACGAGGCGCCCCAACGGGATCGGCGCCGAGGACCCGCAGCCCGACCGCGAGCTCGGCCTGCGGCGCGCCCGAGCCGCGACGACGCTGATGCTCGCGCTCCCCGGAAGCGCCTACCTCTACCAGGGCGAGGAGCTCGGCCTGCCTGAGTCGACGGAACTGCCGGACGAGCTGCGGCAGGACCCGACCTTCGTGCGGAGCGGCGGCGAGGAGAAGGGGCGTGACGGCTGCCGGGTGCCGATGCCCTGGACCAGGGACGCGCCGGGCCACGGCTTCGGACCCGGCCCGGCCACCTGGCTGCCCCAACCGAACGTCTACGGTCGCTACGCGGTGGACCAGCAGGACGGGGTCGCCGGCTCGACCCTCGAGCTGTATCGGGCCCTGCTGCGACAGCGCCGCGAGCTCTCTCTCGGGTCCGGCTCGCTGGCCTTCGTCGGGGGCTACGGTCCGGACGTCGTCGCCTTCGTCAACGGCAGCGCCGACGGTGACCGCCTTCTCGTCGTCGCCAACCTGGGCTCCGAGCCGGTGGTGCTCCCCGACGGGACCGAGGTGATCGCTGCCTCGGCGCCCCTCGGCGAAGGGCTGGTGCCGACGGACACCACCGTGTGGGCGAGGTGGCCGTGACCAACCGGCCGCCGAGCGACGGTTAGCCTCGACCCATGAGCACGAGGCCGTACCTGGCTCGGACGCCCCTCGCCCTCGCGCACCGGGGCGGCGCGCTCTACGAGCCGAACCTCGGCATCGAGAACACCATGACCGCCTTCCGCAACGCGGTCGCCCTCGGGTACACCCACCTCGAGACCGACGTCCACGCGACTCGCGATGGTCGCCTCGTCGCCTTCCACGACGACCGGCTCGACCGCGTGTCGGACCTGCACGGCCGGATCCGGAGCCTGGACTGGGACCGGGTGCGCTGGGCCAGGGTCGGTCACGGCGAGCACGTGCCGCTGCTCACCGAGGTCATCGACACCTTCCCGGGGATCAAGCTGAACATCGACCTCAAGGCAACCCGCACGGCCGAGCTGCTCTGGGAGCTCATCGAGCACCGTGGCCTGCACGACTCGGTGTGCGTCGGATCGTTCTACCAACGGGAGATCACCACCTTCCGGAAGGTGTCGGCCGGTCGGGTCGCCACGGCGGCTTCCCATGCCGGCACGATCCTCATGCGCTTCGGCCCGCGTGCCCTGTCGCGTCTGCTCCGGTCCCCCGCAGACGTCTTCCAGGTCCCGCCGACGTACCTCCTCGCGCGCCGTGAGGTGACCGTCGTGACGCGCAAGCTGGTCGACGCCGCCCACCACTTCGGCAAGCAGGTCCACGCGTGGACGGTCGACGATCCCGACGAGATGAACCGCCTGCTCGACCTCGGCCTCGATGGCATCGTCAGCGACCGCATCGACGTCCTCAAGGACGTGCTCACCGACCGCAACGTGTGGACGGGAGCCGGCTGAGCGGCATACGTCCTGCCGTTCGGTGCGGGCGCCGAGGCTCAGCGCACGAGGATGTGGCCCCGCGACGTGCTGAGCCGGGTCCACCGGCCGCACGTCGCGACGACGGCCGGCTCTCCCTCCCGGAGGAACCCGAGGACGTGCGCCCCGAAGGCGAGCCCCGCTGCGATCGGCGGGACGGTCGGCGTCATCGCCCCCCAGACTCGGCGTCGCAGGGCCGTCACGGCAGCGCCACCTGCCCCTTCCGGGGTCCCCACCGCCACCTCGGCGATGCCTCGTTCGGCGGCGCTGTTGACGTCGGCAGCCTCGAGCGCGCCGACGCGCTCCCAGCCGTCGCGCGGAGGCGTCAAACCCGCCCAGGCCGGCGACACCGTGGTCGGGGGCACGCTCAGCGTCGTCTCGGTGTCCCGGTGTCGGGCCAGGCGGTCGGTGACTGACGCGAAGGTCACCGTCGCGTCGATCCCGGGACTGGCCTCCCGGATGCGGACCGCGCGGAGGCCGAGCACCGTCCCGTCCCCCATGAGGCCGGAACCCTCGAGCACGGCGACGGTGACGACGAGCAGCCCACGTCCGGGCACCTGGAGCCGGATGGCGCCTTCCGGGGCGGCAACCCGCGCCCGGCCGACGAAGGTCGAGAGGTCGGTCAGGCCGCGAGGGTCCCCGAAGTCGATCTGCTCGGCGACGGCGCTCACCGCCGCCGCCTCCGGAACGGTGCCGGGTCACCGACGAGCTGGTCGAGGATCTGTCGCTCCTCCGGCCGCATCCGCCTCGGCGACGCGGACGCGAAGTCATAGAGCGCGAGCTCGGTCTCGGCGACGGCGTAGATGGTGCGCTGACCGCCGACGACGTCACCCACGCCATCAGGATCGGTGACCACGTAGGCCACGTCGAAACCCGCCCCGCCGATGCGCGAGACCCACATCTGGATCGCGACCGGCTCGTGGCGGAAGCCGAGCGGATGCCGGTACTCGATCTCGTGCCGCGACACGAGCACGCCCTCGTCGAGGAGGGACCGCTCGTGCCCGAACCAGTCCCGGAAGCCGATGATGCGAGCGTCCTCGAGCAGGCGGAGGAACTGGACGTTGTTGATGTGCGCGTAGGCGTCCATGTCGGACCACCGCAGGGACACGTGGGCGGCGTACGGCTCCATGGGCCCATCCTTGCAGGGTCGTCCACAGCCCCTCCCGCGCGGCCCACGTCGTCCACAGCCCATGCCGTATGCCGCTGAGCTCGGTCACCGTCGACCCGTACGGTGGGTGCCATGCCGAGCTCACCGACCGCCCCACCCGCCAGCGACCTACGCGAGCGCGCCACCGTCGCGCTCCGGCGCTTGGTCGGGCGCGACGAGGTGGACTTCCGCGACGGGCAGCTCGAGGCGATCGAGGCGCTGGTCGAGTCGCGGCGCCGCGTGCTCGTCGTCCAGCGCACCGGGTGGGGGAAGTCGGCCGTCTACTTCGTGGCGACGGCGCTACGGCGCGCAGAGGGTGCCGGGCCGACCGTCATCGTCAGCCCGCTGCTGGCCCTGATGCGCGACCAGATCGCCGCAGCCGAGCGGGCCGGGATCCGCGCGGTCACGCTCAACTCGACGAACGCCGACGAATGGGGGGCGGTCTCGGGAGCGTTGGCGCGGGGCGAGGTGGACGTGCTCCTCGTGAGCCCGGAACGCCTGAACAACCCGCGCTTTCGCGACGAGCAGCTCCCGGCCCTCGCGGCGTCGTGCGGCCTGCTCGTCGTCGACGAGGCGCACTGCATCAGCGACTGGGGGCACGACTTCCGTCCTGACTACCGGCGGATCCGGGACCTGCTCACCACGTTGCCCGACGAGACACCCGTCCTCGCGACGACGGCGACGGCGAATGCGCGCGTCGTGACCGACGTCGTCGAGCAGCTGTCGGCGGGCGGGCCGAGTGGCGACGGCACGGGCCGGGACGTGCTGACCCTGCGGGGCCCGCTGGCCCGGGCGTCGCTGCGCCTCGGGGTGCTGCCCCTCGCCTCCCCCGAGCAGCGGCTCGCCTGGCTCATCGCGCACCTCGGCGACCTGCCGGGCTCCGGCATCGTCTACGCGCTCACCGTGTCCGCCGCCGAGGACGTCGCCAGCGCCCTGCGCGACGCCGGCCACGACGTTGCCGCCTACACGGGCCGGACCGAGCCGGCCGAGCGGATCCGGCTCGAGGAAGCGTTGCGGGACAACGAGATCAAGGCGCTCGTGGCGACGTCGGCCCTCGGCATGGGGTTCGACAAGCCGGACCTCGGCTTCGTCCTGCACCTCGGGGCGCCGTCGTCCCCGGTCGCGTACTACCAGCAGGTCGGCCGCGCGGGTCGCGCGACCGAGCGGGCTGACGTCCTGCTCATGCCGGGCCCCGAGGACAAGGACATCTGGCGCTACTTCGCGTCCGCGTCCATGCCCCGTCAGGACCAGGCCGACGCCGTCCTGCGGGCCCTCGCGGAGAGCGGCCGGCCGCTGTCGACCATGGCGCTCGAGTCGATCGTCGACGTGCGCCGGACCCGTCTGGAGCTGCTGCTCAAGGTGCTCGATGTCGACGGCGCGGTGCAGCGAGTCCAGGGCGGCTGGGCCGCGACGGGGCAGCCGTGGAGCTACGACGCGGAGCGCTACCAGCGGGTCTCGGATGCACGCGACCGCGAGCAGCAGCTCATGGTGGACTACGAGCGCACCGATGGCTGCCGGATGGCCTTCCTGCAGCGCTGCCTGGACGACGAAACGGCACGGGACTGCGGGCGGTGCGACGGGTGCGCCGGTGCGTGGTTCGCCACCGCCATCCCGGAGGCCGCGATCAACACCGCTCGCTCGCGGCTCGAGCAACCTGGGGTCGTGCTCGAGCCCCGCGCCCAGTGGCCGACCGGGATGGACCGGCTCGGCGTTCCGGTCAAGGGACGCATCGCGCCCGAGGTCGCCCTCACCGAGGGCCGCGCGGTCGCGCGTCTCAGCGACCTCGGTTGGGGGCAGCGGCTGCGCATGCTGCTCCGGGCCACGGCCGACGAGGGAGGTGACCGGCCGGTTCCCCCCGAGGTGCTCCGGGCGGTCGTGGACGTGCTCCGGACCTGGGACTGGGCCGAGCGTCCGGTCGCCATCGCCTCGGTGCCCTCACGCCGTCGGCCTCAGCTCGTGTCGTCCCTCGCCGCGGGCATCGGGGAGCTGGGACGTCTCCCCTACCTCGGCGCGCTCGACCTGGTCGACGGCGGACCCGTCGGAGAGCCGGGCGGGAACAGCGCCTTTCGCCTCGCCAACACGTGGGGACGGCTGGGCCTCGGCGATGACCTGGGAAGCCGGCTCAGCGGCATACCCGGTCCGCTGCTCCTCGTCGACGACGTCGCCGACTCGCGGTGGACGCTGACGGTGGCCGGCGCACTGCTGCGCGAGGCGGGTGTGCCCGCCGTCCTGCCCCTCGTGCTCGCGCTCGAGGCGTGACGATGCCGGACGGCAGCAGCATTGCCGCGGCTGCCCTGACCGGCCACCCTCGGGCACTAGGGTCGACGCTGTGACCGACGACCTCACCCCGACGCTCTCCCCCATCGAGGACCTCATCGACGTGCTCACCCTGCGGGAGCTCGGCACGGCGCAGATCTCCGTGACCGGAATCGCCGGCCAGAGTGCCGCTTCCTCGATCGGGGCCACCAAGGCGCGGGTGTTCGAGGGCCGCAGCCAGCGGATGCCGCACGAGCGGGTGTTCGGCGGACAGGTGCTGGCCCAGTGCGTCATGGCAGCCGGCCTCACGCTCAAGGCGGTCGAGGAGCGAGAGGGGCCGCGGTCGATCCACTCGCTCCACGGCTACTTCATGCGGCCCGGGGACGACACGCAGCCGATCCGGTTCGCGGTTGAGGAGATGCGGGACGGAAGGTCGTTCTCGACGCGGCGCGTGCACGCGATCCAGAACGACGCGCCCATCATGTCGTTCACGGGGTCGTTCCAGGCGAACGCGCCCGGTCTCGAGCACCAGCTCACGATGCCCGAGCTGCCTGGTCCCGAGGGGCTGCGCTCGCTCGCCGACCTGCTCGGGCACATCGACCACCCGGCGGCCCAGCACATCGCGCATCAGCGCCCGATCGAGCAGCGCCCGATCGAGGAGGCCACCTTCCTCAGTCCGTCACCCGACGCCCCGGCTGAGCAGCAGGTGTGGATGCGGGCCCTGGGCGCGCTGCCCGACGACCCGCTCATCCATGCCGCCGTCCTCGCCTACGCGAGCGACTACTCCCTGCTCGACCCGGTGCTGCGCCGACACGGTCTCGTCTGGGGCGACCCACGGCTTCGGGTGGCGAGCCTCGACCACTCGATGTGGTTCCACCGCCCCGTCGCTGCTGACCAGTGGTTCCTCTACGTGCAGGAGTCGCCGTCCGCCTCCCACGGGCGTGGCCTGGGGATCGGCCAGATGTTCCAGGACGGCCAGCTCGTCGCGACGACGGCGCAGGAGGGCATGGTCCGCGTCAAGGAGTCCTGAGTCTCGCCGTCAGCAGCTTCGAATGACGGCGACGTCGTGGCCGTCCAGCTGGACGCCCGACTCATCGACGATGGGAGCCCGGCCCCACGACACGAGGACCCGGTCGACCATGAGCCCGTTGAGGGGCACGACCTGGGACCTCGACCGGAAGTTGCAGACGACGTGGACGTGGCCCCGGTGCATGATGAGCCAGCCGTTCGCCTCATCGACGTCCACCTCGGTCGCGCCCAGGTCCCCTGAGCGGGCGTCCGGCTCGCGTCGGCGGGTCTTGATCAGCTCGCGGTAGAACTCGAGCATCTCGGTGTGCCCGAGCGTCGTGAGCTCCGTCCAGTCGAGGACGCTCGCGCTCCGCGTGGCGGGATCCTGTG
The DNA here is from genome assembly GCA_036280515.1 of Intrasporangium sp. Classification (GTDB taxonomy): domain Bacteria; phylum Actinomycetota; class Actinomycetes; order Actinomycetales; family Dermatophilaceae; genus Intrasporangium. The sequence continues at coordinate 7,168 of DASUQN010000344.1, forward strand.
GGTCGGGGAGGTCCTCTGCGGTCCATCCGTGCGCCGCGAACTCCTCGCGCCGTCCCCGGCGCACCGCGTCGGCGAGCCACTGGTCGTCGAACGAGGTGAAGAACTGGAAGGGCGTGCTCGCCCGCCACTCCTCGCCCATGAACACCATGGGGCTGTACGGCGAGAGCAGGTAGAGCGCGGCACCGATCGCCTGCTGGCCGGGAGAGACCGTCTCGTTGATCCGATCGCCCATCGCGCGGTTGCCGATCTGGTCGTGACTCTGCAGGTAGGCGACGAACCGGTGTCCGGACGTGGTGTTCGGGTCGACCGGAGCCCCCCAGGGCCTCCGCCGGAACGTCGACGTTCGCCCGTCATGGAAGAACACCTCGGTGAGCGTCTTGGCGAGGATGCGCAGCGGCGTTGCCTCGGGCCAGGCCTCTGTGCCCCCCGCGAAGTCGGCGTAGTACCCCTGCCGCTCGCGGGTGAGGGAGACATGCAGGGCATGGTGGACGTCGTCGTCCCACTGGGCCGTCATGCCCCTGCCGCCCTCTGCCGTCGGCGTCACCATGACGGGGTCGTTGAGGTCGCTCTCCGCGATGAGCTCGAGGGGGCGTCCGAGCCGAGCCGACAGCGCGGCCGTCTCGTCGCTCAGCTCGGCGAGGATGTGGCGGGGCGAGTCGTCGTGGAGCGCATGGACGGCGTCCAGGCGAAGGGCGTCGACGTGGAAGTCGCGGAACCACCGCAGCGCGTTGTCGACGACCCAGCGACGGATCTCCTCGCTGCCCGGTCCGTCGAAGTTGAGCGCCGGCCCCCAGGGCGTGGAGTGCCGGTCTGTGAAGTACGGCCCGAAGGCCTGCAGGTAGTTGCCGACCGGACCGACATGGTTGTAGACGACGTCGAGGCACACTGCCAGACCCCGGGAATGGCACGCATCGACGAACTCCTGGAAGGCTTCCGGGCCTCCGTAGGGCTGGTGGACGGCGTACGGCTGCACCCCGTCGTAGCCCCAGCCGTAGGGGCCACCGAAGGCCGCGATCGGCATGATCTGCACGACGTCCACCCCGAGCTCGACAAGGTGGTCGAGACCCGCGGTCGCGCCGGAGAAGGTGCCCGCCCTCGAGAACGTGCCGACGTGCAGCTCGTAGAACACCCCACCCAGGGCACCCTGGCCCCCACGGGCGCCCTTCCAGTCGTCGTCGGTCCACGCGAAGGCGCCCTCGTCGAAGGTCCGGGTCGGGCCGTGCACACCGTGCGGGAGCCAGGGGCTGCGGGGATCCGGGACCGGGTCGCGGGCGTCGACCGCGAAGAGGTAGTCGACGGGACCGTCGCCGGCCGGGGTCCACGACCACCAGCCGCCGTCCTCTGCCGACATCGCGTGACGGTCTCCCCCGACGACGCACGCGACGACCTGGGCGTCGGGCGCCCACACCCTGAGCGGCGACACCATCACGTCCTCCTCACGTCGTCGCGCACGAGGATGGCCACCGGCAGGCCATCGAGCGGCACGACGTCCCGGAGCATCGCCGCACCACCGGCAACAACATTGTCGGACAACAGGTTCCGCCAGGAGGCCGCCGGGAGCGTGATGAGGTCCTCACCCCACCCGCCGCGGTTCCGGAGCCGTCCCGCACGACGGGTCGCCACGACCAGCACGTCGTCCGGGCCACCGGATCCGCGGCGGAAGCCCACGGCCTGCTCGCTCGTGGCCGGAAGCGCTGCGTACCCGGCCTCGGCCCCGACGAAGACCTCGGGCCGCTCACGCCGGAGCCGCAGCGCGGTCGCGGTGACGAAGAGCTTCTCGCCGGCCAGGTCACGCGGCCGCTCACCGGCATCGAGCCGGTCCAGCCGCTGCCGCCTCTCTCGGTAGTCCACGGGGCGCCGGTTGTCCGGGTCGACGAGCGACAGGTCGACGAGGTCGGACCCCTGGTAGAGGTCTGGCACTCCTGGCATGAGCAGCTGGATCACCTTCTGGCCCAACGTGTTTGCTCGAATCGCCGGTGCACTGGCTGTGAGCCAGGCCTCGACATGCCGGGCAAGGTCGGCATCGGTCGCGATGCCCGAGCAGAACGTGGCCACGGCCACTTCGTACTGCACGTCCCCGCCGACCCACGCGGTGTGCAGCTTCGCCTCACGCACCGCCTTGGTCGCATAGCCGACGAGTCGCTCGGCACTGATCGGCCAGGCCCCGACCACCGTCTGCCACAGGAAGTACTCGGTGAGTGGATCGACCCGTTCGTCGCGATGAGCGGCGGCCATCCCCCAGGCCTGGTGCACCCAGGCGGACCACTCCGCCGGGCGCTCGGACAGCACGGCCAGGCGGGCTCGTACGTCCTCGGACCGTTTCGTGTCGTGCGTCGACAGGGTCGTCATCGTCAGCGGCCAGTCCGTGGCAATCCGCTCGGCGAAGGCGTGGAACTCGGGGACCGCGACGCCGAACCTGCCGGGGTCGCCACCGACCTCGCCCAGCCCGACGAGCCGCACGTAGCGGTAGAAGACGGTGTCCTCCACCGCCTTCGCCATGACCGGGCCGCACGTCTGCTGGAACCGGACGACGAAGTCCCGTTGCGCCGCCGGGTCCGCGATGCCGGCGGCCCGGCCCAGTGCCAGGTCGATGACGGCGTCGAGCACGTCGCGGTCGACGGAGCTCCGGGCGTCGCCGAGACCCCGCGCCGCGGCAGACCTGAGCGCCTCCGCGTCGGCCGGCTCGACCGGCTCGTCCGGCCTGACGTAGACGCGATAGCGGTCCATGCCCACGAGCAGCGCTTCGAGGACCCGCTGCGCCGCGCCCTGGTCCACCGACGGCAGCGCCCGGCCGACGAGCCGCAGCAGTCGGTGGACCTCGGCGGGCAACACTCGCTCCACAACGTGCCGTTTCGCCGCGCAGGTCATCGACTCGAGGTCCTGCGGACCCCCGAGCAGCTCCTCCGACAGGACCGCGAGCGGCTCGGCCCCGTCCGGATCGACGAACAGGCCGCCCACGCGCAGGAGCGCGTCGTAGCCTGTCGTCCCGGCGCTGGCCCAGTCGTCCGGGAGCCGTTCCTCGCCCTCGAGGACCTTCTCGACCACGGTCCAGCAACCGCCCGTCGCTGCCGCCAGCTGGTCGAGGTAGCCGCGCGGATCGGCGAGTCCGTCGGGGTGATCGATGCGCAGGCCATCGAGGTCCCCGGACACCACCGCGTCGACGACGACCCGGTGTGTCGCCTCGAAGACGGACGGGTCCTCCACGCGCACCCCGATGAGGGAGGTCACGTCGAAGAACCGTCGGTAGTTCAGCTCCGTGGCGGCGTCTCGCCAGGAGGCCAAGCGGTAGTGCTGGTTCGCGAGGAGCGAGCCCAGCGGCATACGGCCTGGGTCTGATCCCCGCGACAGCGGAAGGACGTGGTCGACGTAGCGCACCACGTCCTCACCGCCCACCCGATCGAGGGTGACCTCGCCGGCTGCGAGGGCCTCCTCGACAGACGACCCGAGCACGGGCCAGAGCACCTTCCCGCCGAGGGCGTCCCAGTCGATGTCGAACCAGCGCGCGTAGGCCGACGCCCGCCCCTCGCGGAGGACGGACCACAGCGGCTCGCTGAGCGACACCGGCACGGGCGTCGCCATGTGGTTGGGCACGACGTCGACGACGAGGCCGAGCCCCGAGTCGCGTGCGGCGCGGACGAGGTGGCGGAAGCCCGCCTCCCCGCCCAGCCCCTCGTCGATCCGCGAGTGGTCGACGACGTCGTAGCCGTGGGTCGACCCGGCCGAGGCCTGGAGGATCGGGGACAGGTAGAGGTGGGACACGCCCAGGCGAGCCAGGTGTCCCACCTGCGCCGCCGCGTCCTCGAAGGTCAGCTCCGGACCGAGCTGGAGCCGGTAGGTCGAGACGATGCGGCGGCCCGCGGTCACTCCTCGGCCCCCCGCGGGCTGCGCAGGACGACGATGCTCCGGGCGTCCACCTGGATCTGCCAGCCCGGCTCGAGCTCCTCGGCATCGATCTCGCGAGCAGCCGTGTCCACCTCGGGGATCCACTGGGGGCCGTACTCCTCGTCGGGCAAGGTGAAGGTGATCGGCTCGTGGTGGGCGTTGAACATCACGAGGAACGAGTCGCCGAGCGTCCTCTCGCCGCGTCGGTCGGGCTCGGGGATCGCCGAGCCGTTGAGGAAGACCATGACCGACTTGGCCATGGCATCGTGCCAGACCTGCTCGTCCATGTGGTCGCCGTTCGGCGTGAACCAGGCGATGTCGCCGAGGTCGCTCTCGCCGCCGTGGTCGGGACTGCCGGCGAAGAATCGGCGACGCCGGAAGACCGGGTTCTCCTTGCGCAGCCTGATGATGGACTGGGTGAAGGCCAGCAGCCGTTGTTCGTCCTCCTGCAGGTCCCAGTCGACCCACGTGATCTCGTTGTCCTGGCAGTAGCCGTTGTTGTTGCCCAGCTGGGTGCGGCTCAGCTCGTCGCCATGGGTGATCATCGGCACGCCCTGCGAGAGCAGGAGGGTGGTGAGGAAGTTGCGCTGCTGCCGGGCCCGCAGGTCGAGGACCCCCGGGTCCGTCGTCGGCCCCTCGACGCCGCAGTTCCAGGACCGGTTGTGGCTCTCGCCGTCGACGCCGCCCTCGCCGTTGGCGTCGTTGTGCTTCTCGTTGTAGGAGACGAGGTCCCGCAGCGTGAAGCCGTCGTGCGAGGTGACGAAGTTGACCGACGCGATCGGCTTGCGGCCGGTGTGCTCGTAGAGGTCGCTCGAGCCGGTGAAGCGCGACGCGAACTCGGCCAGCGCGCCGCCCGCACCACGCCAGTAGTCCCGGACCGTGTCGCGGTACTTGCCGTTCCACTCTGTCCACAGCGGCGGGAATCCCCCGACCTGGTAGCCGCCTTCGCCGACGTCCCACGGCTCCGCGATGAGCTTGACCTGGCTGACGACGGGGTCCTGCTGGATGAGGTCGAAGAACGCGGACAGCTTGTCGACCTCGTGGAACTGGCGGGCGAGCGTCGCGGCGAGGTCGAAGCGGAAGCCGTCGACGTGCATCTCGGTCACCCAGTAGCGCAGCGAGTCCATGATGAGCTGCAGCACGTGAGGGTGGCGCATCAGGAGGGAGTTGCCCGTCCCCGTCGTGTCGTAGTAGTGGGCGAGATCGTCGCTGACGAGCCGGTAGTAGCCGTTGTTGTCGAGGCCGCGGAACGCCAGTGTCGGCCCGAGGTGGTTGCCCTCGGCGGTGTGGTTGTAGACGACGTCGAGGATCACCTCGATGTCGGCCTCGTGGAGCGCCTTGACCATCCCCTTGAACTCGAGCACCTGCTGCCCGCGCTGCCCGCCGGCCGCATACCCGTTGTGCGGCGCGAGGAAGCCGATCGTGTTGTAGCCCCAGTAGTTCGACAGGCCCCGGTCGAGCAGGTGCGAGTCCTGGACGAACTGGTGGACGGGCATGAGCTCGATCGCAGTGATCCCGAGGCCCTTGAGGTGCGCGATGGTGGCGGGGTGGGCGACGCCGGCGTAGGTGCCACGGATCCCCTCGGGAATCTCGGGGTGCAGCCTGGTCAGCCCCTTGACGTGGGCTTCGTAGATCACGGTGTCGTGGTACTCGTGCCGCGGCGGTCTGTCGTTGGACCAGTCGAAGAACGGGTTGGTCACGACCGAGAGCATCGTGTGACCGAGGCTGTCCTCGGTGTTGATCCGCGTCGTCGACGCCGCGTCGGGGTCGCCGAAGGTGTAGGAGAAGAGCGCCTGGCTCTGCTCCGCCTGCCCCTCGATCGCCTTGGCGTAGGGGTCGAGGAGCAGCTTGGCCGGGTTGCACCTGTGGCCACGGGCCGGGTCGTAGGGACCGTGCACCCGGAAGCCGTAGCGCTGTCCCGGCTGGACGTACGGGACGAACCCGTGCCAGACGAAGCCGTCGACCTCGGGCAGGTCGATGCGCGTCTCGGTGAGGTCGTCCCCCTCGCCGTCGACGAGGCACAGCTCGATGCGGTCGGCCACCTCGGAGAACACGGCGAAGTTCACGCCCGTCCCGTCATAGGTCGCCCCGAGCGGGTAGGCCTGTCCGGGCCAGATCTCCATGGAGCTTCTCTCGTCGGCGGAACGGGCGCCAGCCATTGTGCCGTATGCCGCTGGGCTCGGTCCCAGCCCCGCTACGCCTGAGCGGTCCCGACCTTCCAGTACCCCATGAACGCGACGTGGTGACGCGCCATGCCGACCTCACCGACGAGGATGCGTCGAATCGCCTTGACCGTGTCCGAGTCTCCCGCGACCCACGCGTAGGTTTCGTCGGGCCCCACTCCGCGAGCTGCGGCCCGATCGCCCACGACCTCGCCGGATGAGCTGAAGATCGCCGTCTCCCAGACCTCCTCCTCGGGCCGCTCGACCGGCGTCGCGAGGGCGGGGTCGACGACCTGGACATGGAGGCCGCAACGGGCACGAACGGCCTCGATCGTCGCCCGTCCGCGCGGCTGGCTCGCGCGCACGAGCCAGTCCACTCGCAAACCTGCGGGCGTGTCGAGGTGCCGGACATCAGCTGCGTTCGGGACCTCGGCAACAGCCCACCCGTCGGCGTCGGGCGGCAGGGACTCGAGGATGGACGCGAGGGCCGGCACGGCGGTCTCGTCCGCGGTGAACCAAAGACGGCGGGCAGCGCCGGGACGGAACTCGATCCCTCCGAACTCATCCTCTCGACCACGCCGCGGTGCGAGCATCCCCACGACATCGCCGACCTTCGCCGATGCAGCGAATGCTCCTGCCGGTCCGGACGGCTCGTGGAGGACGAAGTCCACGATGACGCGACGATCCGCTCCCTCACCCAGCACCGACCGCACGGTGTAGGTGCGGACCTGCCCCCGCTCCCCCTCCGGGAGGGCGAGCCAAGCCGCGTACCAGGAGTCCGGCCGGATCAGGTGGAGCGGGAACGACCGGCCCGGACCGGGGATGACGAGCTTGATCCGCTGGTCCAGGGCCGCTCCCTCTGGTCCCACCTGATCGAAGCCCTCCCCGCCGAAGGCGATCCGCACAAAGGACGGGCTGAGCCGCTCGATCGAGCGGACCGTGGCGGCCAGGACGACGTGAGCAGCGGGCGCCGGCGCGTCCACGGACGGGCTACCTGCGGGGGCGCTGAGAGCAGTGCCGGACGTCATGTCGGGTCTCCGTTCGAGTGGGGGGCTGGGTGGTCGGCGAGCCGAGTAAGGCATACCTTACTTGGGGACCTGGCTGTCAACGCGGCCGCAACTCCGTGGCGGGGTCACCACCGTTGGCCGTATGCCGCTGGGCTGGCTCCCAGCCCAGCAGGCCTCCCGGTTGGCCGCCTATCATGAGCTGTGGCCTACCGGCTCATCGCGGACTTGACCATGGTCACGCACTTCGCCTTCTTGGCCTTCGTGGTGGTGGGTGGCTTCCTCGCGTGGCGCTGGCCCTGGATTGTCTGGCCGCACGTGGTCGCCGTGGTCTGGGGGTTCAGCACCGTGCTTGCGGGTTTCGACTGCCCGCTGACGCACCTGGAGGACTGGGCCCGAGTCCGAGCCGGACAGGCCAGGTTGCCGGCCACCGGGTTCATCGACCACTACCTCGCCGGCGTCATCTACCCGCAGGAGTTCACCCAGGCCATCCAGGCTCTCGTGTTCCTCGCGGTGGTGGTCTCCTGGGTGGGAATCGCGCACCGCCGCAGACGGCGTCAGGGCGGTCGACGTCTCGCGTCCACCTCGGGCCCGCCCTCGGCTCAGTGACGGCGCCAGGGGTGGCCGGTGCCCGGGCCGGGCGCCGGCATCCCGATCACGTCACCCACCGCCTCCTCGTCCTTGGCGTACCTGGCCATTCAGACTCGGGGGTCCGTCCGGCATCGTGGGGAGGCTAGAGGGCACCACCGAGAGTGACTCCACCATCGATGGTCAGCGTCTGGCCGGTGATCCACGCGGCGTCCGGGCCGAGCAGGAAGCTCACGGCTCCGGCAACGTCCTCGGGGGTGCCGAGTCGCTTCATCGGGTAGGCACGGATCACCTTCTCCTCGCGACCCTCGTAGAGGGCCTCCGCGAACCGGGTCTTGACCACCGCCGGCGCGACCGCGTTGACCCTGACGTCGGGGCCGAGCTGGTAGCCGAGCTCGGTTGTCAGGTGGATCAGGGCTGCCTTGGAGACGCCGTACCAGCCGATGACGCCGGAGGCGCCCTGGCCGGCAACCGAGGCGAGGTTGACGACGGCGCCGGGGTGCGCGTCGTCGCCCAGCCCCGCCGCGACGGCCTTCTTGATCCACGAGAAGGCCGCGACGACGTTGACGTCGAGCACCTTGCGGGCGACGGTGACGTCGCTGTCGAGCATCGGCCCGTAGACCGGGTTGATCCCGGTGTTGTTGACCAGGTAGTTCAGTCCCCCGAACGCCTCGTGGGCGGCCGCGATGACCTCGTCCTGGTGTGACTCCTCGGCGGCGTTGCCGGCGATGCCGAGCGCGTGGCCGGTCCCTCCGAGCGACTCCACTGCCTCGGCGAGCGTCTCCGGCTTGCGCGCGGTGATGACGACCTTGGCGCCCTCGGCGACGAGCCGCTCGGCGATACCCAGGCCGATACCGCGGCTCGCCCCGGTGACGATGGCGACCGCGCCCTCGTGCACGCCCGTCACAGGCCGAGGTCCCGGCCGATGAGCTCCTT
>DASUQN010000345.1:0-2590 GCA_036280515.1 Intrasporangium sp.
ACGTGCGGGAGCCAGCTCAGCGGCATACGGCATCAATGACGAAGGCGGCCACCCCGCAAAGGGGTGGCCGCCTTCATAACTGCGGGAGCCCTAGTCGGACAGGCCCTGCATGATCTCGCGCATGAGCTGTGCGGTCTCGGACGGCGTCTTGCCGACCTTGACACCGGCGGCCTCGAGGGCCTCCTTCTTCGCCTGGGCGGTGCCGGAGGACCCCGACACGATGGCACCGGCGTGGCCCATCGTCTTGCCCTCGGGAGCAGTGAAGCCGGCGACGTAGCCGACGACGGGCTTGGTCACGTGCTCCTTGATGTAGTCCGCCGCGCGCTCCTCGGCGTCGCCGCCGATCTCGCCGATCATGACGACCGCGTCGGTGTCGGGGTCGTTCTGGAACGCCTCGAGGCAGTCGATGTGGGTCGTGCCGATGATGGGGTCACCACCGATGCCGACGGCGGTCGAGAAGCCGAAGTCACGCAGCTCGTACATCATCTGGTACGTCAGCGTGCCCGACTTCGAGACGAGCCCGATGCGTCCGCCGCCCGAGATGGTGGCCGGGATGATGCCGGCGTTGGAGACGCCCGGCGTGATGAGGCCGGGGCAGTTCGGGCCGATGATGCGGGTCGTGCCCTTCGTCTGGGCGTAGGTGAAGAACTCGGCCGTGTCCTTGACCGCCACGCCCTCGGTGATGACGACGACGAGCGGCATCGCGGCGTCGATCGCCTCGACGACGGCGGCCTTGGTGAAGGCGGCCGGGACGAAGATGACCGAGACGTTGGCGCCGGTCGTGTCCATGGCCTCCTGGACCGTACCGAACACCGGCACCGTGACGCCGTCCTCGAAGTCGACCTTCGTGCCCGCCTTGCGCGGGTTCACGCCACCCACGATGTTCGTGCCGGACTTGAGCATGCGCTGCGTGTGCTTCATGCCCTCGGAGCCGGTCATGCCCTGGACGATGACCTTCGAGTCAGCGTTCAAAAAGATCGACATGGAGAAAGCCTCTTCCTTCGTTGTCTGTGCTGTCTCGGCGGTCAGTTCGCGGCGGCGGCGAGCTCGGCAGCCTTGCGGGCCGCGCCGTCCATGGTCTCCTCGATGAGGACGCGCGGGTGGTTGCGCGCGGCGAGGATGCGGCGGCCCTCCTCGACGTTGTTGCCGTCGAGTCGCACCACGAGTGGACGGTCCTCCTCGTCGCCGAGCGCGTCGAGGGCACCGACGATGCCTTTGGCGACCTCGTCGCACGCGGTGATGCCACCGAAGACGTTGACGAAGACGCTCTTGACCTGGGGGTCGGACAGGATGATGTGCAGGCCGTTCGACATGACCTCGGCGCTCGCGCCACCGCCGATGTCGAGGAAGTTGGCCGGCTTCTGGCCGTTGAACTCCTCGCCGGCGTAGGCAACGACGTCGAGGGTGCTCATGACGAGGCCGGCGCCGTTGCCGATGATGCCGACCGAGCCGTCGAGCTTGACGTAGTTGAGGTCCTTCTCCTTGGCGGCCGCCTCGAGCGGGTCGGCGGCCTCCTTGTCCTCGAGCGCGGCGTGGTCGGGGTGGCGGAAGAACGCGTTCTCGTCGAGGGAGACCTTGCCGTCGAGGGCGATGAACTGGCCGTCCTCGGTCTTGACGAGCGGGTTGACCTCGACGAGCGTGGCGTCCTCCTCGCGGTAGACCTCCCACAGCTTCTTCATGACGTCTCCGAGGCCGGCCCGGTCGGCCTCGTCGAAGCCGGCGGCGTCGACGATCTCCTGGGCCTTGGCGTCGTCGATGCCGACGTTGGGGTCGACCCCGATCTTCGCGAGAGCCTCGGGACGCTCCACGGCGAGCTGCTCGATGTCCATGCCGCCCTCCTTGGAGCACATGGCGAGGTAGCTGCGGTTGGCGCGGTCGAGCAGGATCGAGAAGTAGTACTCCTCGGTGATGCGGGCGCCGGCCGCGATCATGACGCGGTGGACGGTGTGACCCTTGATGTCCATCCCGAGGATCTGCTCCGCGTGGGACCTCGCCTCGTCGGGGGACTTGGCGACCTTGACGCCCCCGGCCTTGCCGCGACCGCCCGTCTTGACCTGGGCCTTGACCACCGTCACGCCACCGGACCTGGCGCCGATCTCCTCGGCCGCCGCGCGGGCATCGTCAGGGGTGGTGGCGGTGGCGCCTGCCAGAACCGGAACGCCGTGCGCCTCGAACATGTCGCGGGCTTGGTACTCGAAGAGATCCACGGGTGAGTCCGTCCTCGTCGTCGATGCGGAGTGTCCCTCGGACTCTAGACCCCTGCGGGTTGCTGCCAGAACCCGGCAACGTCCCGACCGGGACGAAGATCACACACGGATCTCAGCGACCGGGCAGTGGCGTGGACAACCGCAGCCGCCGGGTCGCTGGCACCCGGCGGCTGCGTCCTCCTCGTCAAGATCAACCGATGCCGTATGCCGCTGAGCTCGGTCCCCGGGGCCACCTCTCCTTCCGCCGTGGCGGGCGTCGAGTCGGCCGTCCAGCGCGTGCTCCACGGCCTCGTCGTGCTGATGCCGGTGCTCGGACGGCTCTTCTCCCTGAACCGTCGCGTCGACCGCCACGGCGTGCGGCTCGGGGACCGACCCTTGACCCA
>DASUQN010000346.1:0-6500 GCA_036280515.1 Intrasporangium sp.
CGAGCGGCTCCGCCCCCAGACCTAGCCTGCAACACACCCGCTTACCGACTGCCAGCACCTGCTGCAGCTGGGGTCAGCAGTCGATAGGCGGGTGTATCGCGGAGGCCTCAGGCCACCGGCGCTCCGGCGGGTGCGGCACCCGGGCCACCGGGCGGGCCTGCGACCCCGGCCACGTCGTCGAGGTCAGCCGCGGCACCCGCGAACTGAGCGGCATACAGCCTCGCATAGGCGCCGTCGGCGGCGAGCAGCTCGGCGTGCGAGCCCTGCTCGACGATCCGTCCGTGCTCCATGACGAGGATGAGATCGGCGTCCCGGATGGTGGAGAGTCGGTGCGCGATGACGAAGCTCGTCCGGTCGGACCGCAGCGCCGCCATCGCGTGCTGGACGAGCAGCTCGGTGCGGGTGTCGACCGAGCTCGTGGCCTCGTCGAGGATGAGCAGCGCCGGGTCGGAGAGGAACGCCCGGGCGATGGTGATCAGCTGCTTCTCGCCCGCGGAGATGTTCGAGGCCTCGTCGTCCAGCACCGTGTCGTAGCCGTCCGGCAGCGAGTGCACGAAGCGGTCCACGTAGGTCGCCCGGGCCGCGGCGAGCACCTCCTCCTCGGTGGCGTCCGGTCGGCCGTAGGCGATGTTGTCCCGGATCGTCCCGGCGAAGAGCCAGGTGTCCTGGAGCACCATCCCGATGCGGGACCGCAGGCCCTGCCGGGTGAGGTCGCGGATGTCGAGCCCGTCCAAGGTGATGCGGCCCGCGTCGAGCTCGTAGAACCGCATGATGAGGTTGACGAGGGTCGTCTTCCCGGCGCCCGTCGGGCCCACGATGGCGACCGTCTGCCCCGGCCGGACCGACAGGTCGAGGTGCTCGATGAGCGGCTGGTCGGGCGAGTAGGAGAAGAACACGTCCTCGAAGGCGACCTCGCCGCGCGGGTTGTCGATGACGTCCGGCACCGCGACCTCGGGCTCCTGCTCCTCCGCATCGAGGACCTCGAAGACGCGCTCCGCCGACGCGACCCCCGACTGGAGCAGGTTGGCCATCGAGGCGACCTGTGTCAGCGGCTGCGTGAACTGGCGGGAGTACTGGATGAACGCCTGGACGTCCCCGAGCGACATCGATCCCGAGGCCACCTTGAGACCACCGACGACGGCGACGACGACGTAGTTGAGGTTCCCGATGAACATCATGACCGGCATGATGATGCCGCTGATGAACTGCGCCCCGAACGCGGCACCGAACAGCTCGTCGTTCTTGGTGCGGAAGCTGGCCTCCGTCTCCTTCTGCCGTCCGTAGACCTTGACCAGGCCGTGGCCGGTGTAGGTCTCCTCGACGATCCCGTTGAGCTCGCCCGTGTTGCGCCACTGCTGGACGAACATCTTCTGCGAGCGCTTGGCGATCATGCCGGTCACGACGATCGACACGGGGATCGTGACGAGCGCGATGAGCGCCAGGACCCAGGAGATCCAGAACATCATCGCCAGCACCGCGATGACGGTGAGCAGCGAGTTGAGCAGCTGCGACAGGGTCTGCTGGAGCGACATGCTCACGTTGTCGATGTCGTTCGTGACCCGCGAGAGGATCTCGCCGCGGGGCTGCTTGTCGAAGTAGGGCAGCGGCAGCCGGTTGAGCTTGGCCTCGACGTCCTGGCGCAGGCGGTACATGGTCCGCGCGAGCACGCCCTGCAGGATCCAGCCCTGGACCCAGAGCAGGAGCGACGAGATGGCGTAGAGCACCGTGACGAGCAGCAGCACGTCGGCGACCGCACCGAAGTCGATGCCCTGGCCGACGACGACGCCGGCCCGCTCGAGCATGTCGGCCATCGTGTCGTCGCCGCGGGCCCGCAGCCCCGCGATGACCTGCTCCGTCGTCGTACCCGGTGGCACGGTCTGGCCCAGCTGGCGACCGAGCAGGCCACCGAAGATGAGGTCCGTGGCCCGACCCAGGATCTTCGGGCCGATCGAGCTGAGGAAGACGCTCACCACGACGAGCGTGACAACGGCCACGACCTTGCCCCGCTCGGGCCGGAGCAGCCCGAGCAGGCGCTTGGCCGACGGGCCGAAGTTGAGCGACTTCTCTACCGGCTGGCCCATCGTCATGTGCGGTGGTCCGCCGCGACGAGCCGGTCCGCGCCTGGCCTCGGCCGCCTTCTCCTCGGCGGTCTTGACTCCCTCGGCCATCAGGCTGCCTCCTCCGCACCGCGCTGCGACTGGGCGATCTCCTGGTAGGTCTCGCACGTCTCGAGCAGCTCGTCGTGCGTGCCCTGCCCGACGATCCGCCCGTCGTCGAGCACGATGATCTGGTCGGCGTCGATGATGGTGGACACACGCTGGGCCACGATGACGACGGTCGCGTCCCTGGTCACCGGCCGCAGGGCGGCGCGGAGTCGCGCGTCGGTGGACAGGTCGAGGGCCGAGAACGAGTCGTCGAAGAGGTAGATGTCGGGCCGCTTGACGACGGCCCGCGCGATCGAGACCCGCTGCCGCTGACCGCCCGAGACGTTCGTCCCACCTTGGGCGATCGGCGCGTCGAGCCCGCCGAGCTCCTCGACGAAGTTCGCGGCCTGGCTGATGCGCAAGGCTTCCCACAGCTCCTCGTCGGTCGCCTCCGGGTTGCCGTAGCGCAGGTTGCTCGCGACGGTGCCCGTGAAGAGGTACGGCCGCTGCGGGACGAGGCCGATGCGGGCCCACAGGGCGTCGAGCTCGAGGTCGCGCACGTCGACGCCGCCGACCTTGACCCGACCCGAGCGGACGTCGAAGAGGCGTGGGACCAGGCCGATCAGCGTCGTCTTGCCCGCACCGGTGGAGCCGATGATCGCCGTCGTCTGGCCGGGCACCGCCTCGAAGGTGATGTCGTGGAGCACGGCGTGCTCGGCCCCGGGGTAGTGGAACTCGACGCCGACGAACTCGATCCCCGCGCTCGGCACCCGGATCGGGATCGGCTGCACCGACTCGGCGATCGACGACGTCGTGTCGAGCACCTCGGTGATCCGTCCGGCCGAGACGGCGGCGCGAGGGATCATCGTCGCCATGAAGGTCGCCATCATGACGGCCATGAGGATCTGGACGAGGTAGGCCAGGAACGCCGTCAGCGACCCCACCTCCATCGCCCCGCTCTCGACGCGGTAGGCGCCGAACCACAGCACCGCGACCGTCGACATGCTGAAGATGAACATGACGACCGGGAAGACGAGCGCCATGAGCCGCCCGACCCGCAGCCCCGCCTCGGTGAGATCCGCGTTGGCCGCGCCGAAGCGCTTCTCCTCGTGGGGCTCCCGGACGAAGGCCCGCACCACGCGGATCCCGGTGATCTGCTCCCGCAGCACCCGGTTGACCCCGTCGAGGGAGGTCTGCATCCGGGTGAACCACGGCACCATGCGCCAGATGACCAGCCCGACGACCAGGCCGAGCAGCGGCACGGCCACGGCCACCAGCCAGGACAGCCCGACGTCCTCGCGCAGGGCCATGATGATGCCGCCGAACATCATGATCGGCGTGGACACGAGCAACGCGAAGCCCATGAAGAGCACCGTCTGCACCTGGGTGACGTCGTTGGTGTTGCGCGAGATCAGGGTCGGCGCGCCGAACTTGGCCACCTCCTGCGCGGAGTAGTGGATGACGGTGTCGAAGATCGAGCCCCGCATGTCACGGCCGAGCCCCATGGCGACCCGAGCGGCGAGGTAGGTCGCGGCCACAGCCGCGGCGATCTGGACGATGCTCACGCCGAGCATGAGCGCACCGTGGCTGATGATGAAGTCGGTGTCCCCCCGGGCCACCCCCTCGTCGATGATCTCGCCGTTCAGCGTGGGCAGGTAGAGCACCGCGATGGTGCTGATGAGCTGCAAGACCACGATGAGCGTGATCTCGCGGTTGTACGGCTGCAGATGGCTCCGAAGCAGTCGGACGAGCATCGGGTGCCTTTCGATGTGGTGTGGGAGCGCCTTGTCGACGCTAGAGACTCGGGCAGGGTCAAGGTCAATCGGTTTTTCGACGCGGCCCGGGCTGGGCGCGAACGCCGTCGAGGATCGTGTCGACGATCTCCTCGGGAGTGAGCAGCTCGCCCTGCGCGATGCCGGGGTGGCTGCCGGAGAAGGTGAGCAGCCGGATCCGGTGGAGCAGCTGGTGCGGCGTCACGCTCAGCTGATCCGGATCGACCAGGTCGAGCACCGCGTCGAACAGCTCGACGTGGAGCGGCTGGCACGCGCCACCGGGACCGGAGCGCACGTGCCGACCCGCCTCGAAGCAGTCGTGGTGCGGAGCCACCTGCGGCGGCTGCGTGAGGCCCAGCGCGTTCATCAGGCCGAGTACGTCCCGGACCCGCCGTTGCAGGATGGTCGCGAACTCGACGAGCCCGTCCCGCATCGGCAGCGACCGGTCGATGGCCCGGAACTCACGTAGAGCCGATGCTGGGCAGAAGCCCGCCTCGACCGCGTCGGCCTGCAGGGCTCCCTTGCTCGGGAAGGCCCGGAAGATGGTGCCCTCCGCGACGCCGCCGGCCCGAGCGATCTCGCTCGTCGTCGGCACTCGCCCGTGTTCCTGGGCCAGCTGCAGGAAGACCGTGACCAAGGCGTCGCGTCGCTCGTCCGGAGCCAAGGGCGCTGCGCGCCCCGCCGTAGTGGCCATGGTCCCCAGTATGAGTGAGTGCTCACTCATTCACAACAGACCTGTTCAGGTGCCGTATGCCGCCGAGCTCGCTCCCAGCCACTCACTCCCTTGGGTACGTGGTCGAGCGGGCAGACTGGTACCGCCCGACTCGACGTGAGCCCGGAAAGGCGCCGCGATGACCGTCTCCCCTGCCGTCTGGACCGTCACCGTCGTCATCATCGTCGGGTTGCTCGCGTTCGACTACTTCTTCCACGTCCGCAAGGCGCACACGCCGACGCTGCGCGAGTCGGCCATCTGGTCGGCGGCCTACGTCGGCGTGGCGGTGCTCTTCGGCATCGTCGTCTGGTGGCTGGGCGGATCGGCCATGGGCACCGAGTACTTCGCCGGCTACATCACCGAGAAGGCCCTCTCGGTGGACAACCTGTTCGTCTTCCTCATCATCATGACCAGCTTCCGCGTGCCGCGCGCGGACCAGCAGAAGGTCCTCCTCTTCGGCGTCACCTTCGCGATCGTCGCGCGGACCGGCTTCATCTTTCTCGGCGCCACGCTCATCAACCGGTTCGCCTGGGTCTTCTACATCTTCGGCATCGTCCTGCTCATGACGGCCGGCAACATGCTGCGGCCCGAGGGCGAGGACAGCCACTCCGCCGACAACATCATGATCCGGATCGCCCGCAAGCTGTTCAAGACGTCGCCCGAGTACGACGGCGACAAGCTGTTCACCGTCGTCAACGGCAAGCGGGTCATGACTCCCATGCTGCTCGTGATGGCGGCGATCGGGGGCACCGACCTGCTCTTCGCCATCGACTCGATCCCGGCGATCTTCGGCCTGACGCAGAACGTCTTCATCGTCTTCACCGCGACCACGTTCTCGCTCCTCGGCCTGCGGCAGCTGTTCTTCCTCATCGAGGGCCTGCTCGACCGGCTCATCTACCTCAGCTACGGCCTCGCGGCGATCCTCGCGTTCATCGGTGTGAAGCTCATCCTCCACGCCCTGCACGAGAACAGCTTGCCGTTCATCAACGACGGCGAGCCGGTCCCGGTCATCGAGGTGTCGACCGGCACGTCGCTCGTCGTCATCATCGGGATCCTCATCGTCACCGTCATGGCATCGCTGCTGAGTCCGGCCGGCAAGGCCCAGACCGCGGTCACCAACGCCCGCCGCGGCGCGATCCGCTACCTCGACCTCAGCTACGAGGAGGACCAGCAGCTGCGCGAGGAGGCCTACGAGGCACTCTGCGAGCAGGAGCGGGTCATCCGGTCCCTGCCGGAGAAGTACCGGGCCCGCATCCGCGAGGGCGAGACCGAGCTCATCGAGCTGCTCAACCGCGCCCACGTCATCCACGCGGACCGGGTCGCCCGCCGCGAGGCCGGCCTCCCCTACCGCATGTGACCCTCCCCCTTCACCTGATCGAGTGAACAGCTTTCGGGGCCCAGGGCCCCCGAAAGCTGTTCACTCGATCTGCTGGTCGTCCCGAGGATGAAGGGGTGGCGCCCAGTCCGGTCGGGGAATGAGGCAGAACGGGTGACCGGCCGGGTCGGCGAAGACGCCGCGGCCAGGCAGCTCGGTGGCGCCCAGGGCGAGGACCAGTGGAGTCGCCTCGGCGACGTCGTCGACCATGACGTCGAGATGGACCTGCTGGGGCACGGACGGGTCGGGCCAGGTCGGTGCCCGGTGGTCCGGTGCGAGCTGAAACGCCAATCCGGATGTCTGCGGGCTGTCCGAGACGACGACCCAGTCGTCACTGTCGTAGGTGATGGGCTTGCCGAGCAATGCGGAGTAGAACGCGGCCACGGCCCGCGGGTCCGGACAATCCAGCACGACGTGGTGCATTCGACCGATCATTGACCTGGATGCTGCCACCGCCGGGGCGCGAGCAACAGCCTCCTCCACCGATCGAGTGAACA
>DASUQN010000347.1:0-5876 GCA_036280515.1 Intrasporangium sp.
CCTGCATCCAGCCGAGCACCGGGGCGACGATCACGCTCCTCGTCGTGTTCTTCTGGATCCTCGTGGTCCTGGCTCGACCGTTCCGTTGGTGGAAGGGGCTGCTCATCGGCACCATGGCGGCGCTGGCCGCGCTCGCCTTCATGCTCCCGATCGGGCACCAGTTCTTCGGCTTCAACGCTCCCGCCGAACTTGTCTGGCCATCGCTCGGCATCGGTGTCGTCGGGGCCGCCCTCATCGAGGTGCTGCACCGGTGGTCACTGCGGGCCCGGGCCAATACGGTGGTCACTGCGGGCCCGAGCCACGACCCGAGCTGACCGATGCCGCCCCACACTGGGGCAACCGCGACGCTCTGACCCGACCAGCCGTGCTGGTCAGCTCGCCAAACGGCTTCGGCTCCAGCGCCAGCCGGCGGTCACGATGATGGCCCCCACGATCGAGCCGATGATGCCGCTCGGGCGGAGCGCCAAGCCGTCGCCCGAGATGAGGCTCAGGAGCAGCCCACCGATGAAGGAACCGACGAGTCCGGCGACGATCGCCATGGTCCAGTCGATGCTCTTGCCCTCCCGGCCCAGGACGAGCTGCGCACCCGCGCCGACGAGCATGCCAAAGAGGATCAGAGCGACGATGAGCATGACCCGAGCATAGGCGAGCACGGGTCGCCCGGTGCCCCTAACCCGCGGGTCCCTGGGTGGGCCGCGATTGGGACGGAAGGCGAGCCGGACCTAGACTGGCAGGTGCACAGGGCTCCGGCGTACCTGATGGGCGGGAAGGTACGCACCCGTTCTCGCGCACCCCCGGAGTCGCCCAGTGTCACCTCTCGAGTCCTACCGAAGCCTTTTCGGCCTGACCGGTCCCGCCTATGTCGTCGTCGCGTTCGTGGCCCGCCTCCCGCTCGCCATGAGCCAGCTCGGCACCCTCCTCCTCGTGGCGGGCACGACCGGCAGCTACGGGGCGGGCGGTGCGACTGCCGGTGCCCTGGCCATCGCCAACGCCGTCGGCGCAGCGGTCTGGGGCGGTCTGGCCGACCGGTTCGGGCAGCGCCGGGTCCTCGCGACCCAGTCGCTCGTCGGTGCCGCCGGCCTCTGTGTGCTGCTCCTCGTCGCGAACTCCGGGCTGCCCTGGGCGTGGTCCGCGGTCGCCGCCGCGGTCGCCGGGCTCTTCCTCCCCCAGGTCGGTCCCATGGCCAGGGTCCGCTGGCGCCCGATCGTCGAGCGCATGGGTCGTCATGAGCCTCGCCTCGTCGAGACGGCGTTCTCCTACGAGGGCGCCGCGGACGAGGCGTCGTTCGTGCTGGGGCCCGCCCTCATTGGCGTCGCGGTGTCAATGGCCAGCCCGACGGTGGCCCTGGCCGCGGCGGCCGTCGTGCTCGCGTCCTTCGGCACGTGGTTCGCGCTGCACGACACGGCGCGGCTCACCCACGCGGTCTCGCGCCGCACGCGCCACCTCGGCGGGCGCCTCTTCACCAGGGCCCTCGTCCTGCTCTGCGTGAGCCAGTTCGTCATCGGCACGGTATTCGGCTCCGTCCAGACAGGCACGTCCGTCCTCGCCACGGATGCGGGCCGGCCGGGTCTCACCGGCTACTTCCACGCCCTGCTCGGTATCGGCAGCGTGGTGGCCGGCCTCGGCATGGCCGCGCTGCCGACCCGCTGGTCACTTCCGAGCCGGCTCCAGTGGTTCGCGGTCGCGCTGCTGCTCCTCTCGCTGCCCCTGCTCGCGGTCGACTCGCTCGGGGCGCTCGTTCCCGTCCTGCTCGTCCTGGGGGTCAGCATTGCGCCGTACATGATCACGACCTTCACGATCGGCGAGCGGATCACTCCCCCGTCCCGCACCGGCGCCGCGATGACGCTCCTCGCCGCCGCGACCGGTCTCGGCTATGCGCTCGGCGCCGCCGTCGCGGGCCGCCTTGCCGACTGGGGTGGCCACACGCCCGCCTACGCGGTCACCGTGGCGGCCGGGGTCGTCGCGGTCACCGTCTCGCTGGCCGGGCGGTCAGTCCTGCGCCGCACCTCCCGAGCCACCCCGCACGCGCCGACGCGCACGGTGGTCGCCGGCTGAGCCAGCCGTCGCGCGACTCGCTCGAGAACGTCGTATGCCGCTGGGCTCGCTTCCAGCGCAAGCGAGCCCAGCGGCATACGGCCTCTTCAAACGGTCAGGCGTTCTCGCGCAGCTCGCGCTTGAGGATCTTGCCGGACGCGTTGCGCGGCAGCGACTCG
This sequence comes from Intrasporangium sp., assembly GCA_036280515.1. Taxonomy (GTDB): domain Bacteria; phylum Actinomycetota; class Actinomycetes; order Actinomycetales; family Dermatophilaceae; genus Intrasporangium. The sequence goes on from DASUQN010000347.1 coordinate 2,214, forward strand.
ACGAAGGTGATCCGCTTGGGGATCTTGAAGGAGGCCAGGCTCGCGCGCACGTGCTCGACCAGGTCCGCCTCCGTGACCTCCGCCTTGGACACGACGAAGGCCGTCACCGCCTCGACCCACTTCTCGTCGGGCTCGCCGACGACCGCGACCTCGGCCACCGCCGGGTGCGTGTAGAGGGCGTCCTCGACCTCGCGCGAGGCGACGAGCACCCCACCGGTGTTGATGACGTCCTTGATCCGGTCGACGACGAAGATGAAGCCCTCCTCGTCGATGCGGACGAGATCACCCGAGTGGAACCAGCCTCCGGCAAAGGCCTCCTCGGTCGCCTTGGGATCGTTCCAGTAGCCGTCGCACAACTGCGGAGACCGGTAGACGATCTCGCCCGTGTCGCCCGGTGCGACGTCGTTCCCGGTGCTGTCGATGACCCGGGCCTCGACGAAGAGGATCGGCCGCCCAGCCGAATCCGGACGGTCGGCGTGCTCCTCAGGGCGCAGGACCGTCGCGAGCGGGGCGATCTCGGACTGGCCGAAGCAGTTGTAGAAGCCGAGCGACGGAGCCTTGGCCTGGATCCGCTGGAGCACTGGCACGGGCATGATCGAGGCGCCGTAGTAGGCCTTGCCGAGGCCGCCGAGGTCGCGCGTCTCGAAGTCGGCGTGGTTGGCCATCGCGACCCAGAGCGTCGGCGCCGCGAAGAAGGCGCGGTGGCCGTCCTGCTCGATCCGGCGGAGCACCTCCGCCGCATCGGGGACCTCGAGGATGGTGTTCGTCGCACCCACGGCGAGCCACGGCACGAGGAAGACGTGCATCTGCGCCGAGTGGTAGAGCGGCATGACGTGCAGCGGGTTGTCGTCAGCCGCGAGGTCGAGCGCGACGATGCACGAGACGTACTCGTGGACGAGAGCCCGGTGGCTCATGATCGCCGCCTTGGGCCGCGACGTCGTCCCAGAGGTGTACAGGAACTGCGCGGTGTCGGAGTCGGCCACCTCGACCTCGATCGTGGGCACGTCACCGGTGAGGGCCACCTCGATGAGGGACCCGTCGGCGTCGCGGAGCGCGATGCGGTGCTCGAGCTGGTCGAGCGCCTCCGGGTCGAGGAGGTCGATGTGGGTCGCCAGTGCCGGGTCGTGGAGGATCGCCCGGCTGCCGGACTGGGTGACCAGGTAGCTGAGCTCCGGCCCGGTCAGGTTGTAGTTGAGCGGGACGTGGACGAGCCCGGCGCGGGCGCAGGCGACGAAGCCGACGAGGTAGGCATCCGAGTTCTTGCCGTAGGCAGCCACGCGGTCGCCCTTGGTCAGGCCGAGGTCGAGCAGGTGGGCCGCGGCGCGCGTGACGGCGTCGTCGAGGGCGGCGTAGGTCAGCGTGCGGTCGCCGAAGATGACCGCCGGCCGGTCACGGAAGGTCTTGGCGCTGCGACGGATGATGCCATCGACGGTGCTGCTGCGCGTCATGAGCGACATGGGTTCTCCTTGCTCGTTCTGGATGGTCTGTCGGCTCGCGCGTCCCGGCCGGTCAACGCGTCACGAAGCGCTCAATGCGTTCCTGGGCTTCCGGCGAGGTCACCGCCGAGGCGATGGTCTCGACCTCGTCCGCCGCGCTCTCGGCCCGGGTGCTTTCCCAGGACGACCGGATGAGCCGCTTGGCCTGGCCGAGCGCGCCCACGGCGGCGCCAGCCAGCGACTCGCTCAGCGCCAACGCCTCGCGGGTCACGGTCTCGTCCGCCAGGACGCGAGTGACCAGACCCCACTGCGCGGCCTCATCCGCGCTGAGGACCCGTCCGGTCAAGGCGAAGTCCAGCGCTCGCTGCTGGCCGACGGCTCGCGGGAGGAGGTACGAGACACCGCAGTCGGGAGTGAGGCCGATCCCGGGATAGGCCATCGTGAAGCGGGTCGAGCGCGCCGCGACGACCACGTCTGCGTTGAGCAGGAAAGCGAGCCCGGCGCCCGCGACACTCCCGTGGACGGCCACGACGACTGGGAGGGCAAGCTCGGACAGGCGACGGGTCTCGACCTCGAGCGTCGCCGCGAGGTCGCGCAGGTACGCGGGTCGGTCGTCGGCGGCAACGAACGAGCGCACGTCACCACCGGCGCAGAACCGCGCGCCGGCACCGACGAGCAGCACGGCACCGATGTCCCCGCGTACCGCTGCTGCCTCGACCTTGTCGAGGGCCGCACCCAGGGACTGGGCGGCGGGCAGGTCGAAGGCGTTGGAGGCCTCCGGCCGGTTGAGGACGACGTGGCCGACGCGGCCCAGCTGCTCGTAACGCACGCCACGCGGTTCGATGCCACCGTGCTCCGGATCCGCCATGTCAGCCTGCCTCTCGCTTCGTCGCCTTTGCCGATGCTAGGACCGCCCGCCTGAGGGGACCGATGAGGGTCCGACTCGTGGAACCCGAGCATCGGGACAGGCGCATCCGCATCGCCGGCCACGCCGTCACCGCGAAGCCGAGCTCTTCGCCGAGCCCTGAGCCGTCTCCCGTTGCGAACAGCTCGAGGACCGCTCGAACCAGCGGGCCGCGCCCGGCCGCCACTCGTTGTTGTCCACCCGGCGCGACACGTCTGCGCCCGGCCCGTGTGCTCAGGACAGGTCGAACCGGTCCAGGTTCATCACCTTGTCCCAGGCCGCGACGAAGTCCTTGACGAACTTCTCCCGCGCGTCGTCGCTGGCGTAGAACTCCGCGATCGCCCGAAGCTGGGAGTGGGAGCCGAAGACGAGGTCGACTGCGGTGGCGGTCCACCTGACCTCGCCCGTCGTGCGGTCGCGGCCGTCGTAGACGTTCGCCGTTGTCTCCGAGGTCTTCCACTCCGTGCCCATGTCGAGCAGGTTGACGAAGAAGTCGTTCGTCAGCGTGCCCGGGCGATCGGTGAGGACGCCGTAGGAGGTCCCGCCGACATTGGCGCCCAGCGCGCGCATCCCGCCGACGAGGACCGTCATCTCGGGCGCTGTCAGGTGCAGCGCGTTGGCACGGTCGAGCAGCAGCGTCTCCGCCGGCAGCTTCTCGCCCGCGCGCAGGTAGCTGCGGAAGCCGTCGGCCTTCGGCTGGAGGACCGAGAACGACTCGACGTCGGTCTGCTCCTGCGATGCGTCCATCCTCCCGGGCGTGAACGGGACGGTGATGTCATGGCCGGCGTTCCGGGCCGCCTGCTCCACTGCCGCACTGCCGCCGAGGACGATGAGGTCGGCGAGCGAGACCCTCTTCCCAGCAGTCTGGGAGTCGTTGAACTCGCCCCGGACCCGCTCGAGGGTCTCGAGGACCGTGGCCAGCTCGGCCGGCTGGTTGACCTCCCAGCTGCGCTGCGGCTCCAGCCGGATCCGGGCGCCGTTGGCCCCGCCTCGCATGTCCGTGCCTCGGTAGCTGGCCGCCGCCGCCCACGCCGTCAGCACGAGCTGCTGCGTGGAGAGGCCGGACTCCAGCAGCTTGGCCTTCAGGCCGGCCACGTCGTCGTCGGAGACCAGGTCATGGTCCACGGCAGGCACCGGGTCCTGCCATGGCTGCGGCTCCGGCACCAAGGGACCGAGGTAGCGGGAGACCGGGCCCATGTCGCGGTGCAGCAGCTTGAACCAAGCCTTGGCGTACGCCGCGGCGAACTCGTCGGGGTTGGCGCGGAAGCGCTCGGCGACCTTGCGGAACTCCGGGTCCTCGCGCAGCGCCATGTCGGCGGTCGA
>DASUQN010000348.1:0-5938 GCA_036280515.1 Intrasporangium sp.
TCAGACCGCGCTGCTCGAACTCGGCGAGGCTCTGCGCAAGGGCTGTCCGCGCATCGGCGTGCGCCTCATCACGGTTGACCGGCTTGAGCGCATCGAGGGCCTCCCGCATCTCGAAGAGGCTGAGGTGGTTGAGGAAGGTGCTCAGCATGTTGCGCTTCGTGTCCGCGGGCACGAGGACGCGATAGCTCTCCGGCTCCTCGTCCCCGGCGTGCAGGCTCGCGATCTTGTCCACGTCGACGGGCTTGAGCGCCTCCTCGGTCAGCACGATGACCGCGGCTGGTGCGGGCTCGGACTCGGGCTCGGAGGGGGTCTCGACCGGAGGTACATCGCTCATGCCGCTACCCTATCCAGCAACCGAAACACGGCGAGGGGTCAACCAACCGGAAGTCCAGGCGCTCTCACGCGTGAAACGCCTCGCGACCCCGTCTGCGTCCGGTTGGTTGACCCGCCAAACGCAGCCAGGCTGGGACTGCGCGTGGTGCGCGGTCCCAGCCCAGCGGCATACGGCCTACTGGCCTGGTTACAGCTTGTCGAGCCCCAGGGCCTCGTCGTCGAGACGGATCGCCTCGCCGGTGCCCGTGCCGAAGGTCGCGTAGTCGTACGCGTCGTAGTTCGGCAGCGAGTACATGGCGGCCTTGGCCTCCTCGGTCGGCTCCACCTTGACGTTGCGGTAGCGCGGCAGGCCCGTCCCGGCGGGGATGAGCTTTCCGAGGATGACGTTCTCCTTGAGGCCGAGCAGCGGGTCGGACCTCGCCTCCATGGCGGCCTGCGTGAGGACACGCGTGGTCTCCTGGAAGGACGCGGCCGACAGCCACGACTCGGTCGCGAGCGACGCCTTGGTGATGCCCATCAGCTCCGGACGACCCGAGGCCGGGCGCCCGCCCTCGGCGATCGTCTTGCGGTTCTCCTCCTCGAAGCGGCCGCGCTCGGCGAGCTCGCCCGGGAGCAGCTCCGCGTCGCCCGCCTCGATGATCGTGACGCGACGGAGCATCTGGCGGACGATGACCTCGATGTGCTTGTCGTGGATCGACACACCCTGCTGGCGGTACACGCGCTGCACCTCGTCGACGAGGTGCTTCTGCGCGGCCCGGGGGCCGAGGATGCGCAGCACCTGCTTCGGGTCGATCGCGCCCTGGAGCAGCTTGGTGCCGACCTCGACGTGGTCGCCGTCCTGGATGAGCAGGCGCGAGCGCTTGCTCACCGGGTAGGCGTGCTGGTCGGAGCCGTCGTCCGGCGTGAGCAGGATGCGGCGCGCCTTGTCGGTGTCCTCGATCTCGACGCGGCCGGTGGCCTCGGCGATGGGGGCGACACCCTTGGGCGTGCGCGCCTCGAACAGCTCGACGACACGCGGCAGACCCTGCGTGATGTCGTCGGCCGCCGCGGCGCCACCGGTGTGGAAGGTGCGCATCGTCAGCTGGGTGCCCGGCTCACCGATCGACTGGGCGGCGATGATGCCGACGGCCTCGCCGATGTCGACGAGCTTGCCGGTCGCGAGCGAGCGGCCGTAGCACTTGGCACACGTACCGACCTTCGAGTCACAGGTGAGGACCGAGCGGACCTTGACGTGGTCGACGCCGGCCGCGTAGAGCGCGCTGATGACGACGTCACCCAGGTCGATGCCGGCCTCGGCCAGCACCGCGCCGTCGGCGTCCGTGACGTCCTCGGCCAGCGAGCGGGCGTAGACCGACGCCTCGACGACCTCACTCAGCGAGCGGGTCCCCGTCGTCTCGTTGACCTGGGCGATCGGCAGCGTCAGGCCGCGGTCGGTGCCGCAGTCGTCCTCACGGATGATGACGTCCTGCGAGACGTCGACGAGACGACGCGTGAGGTAGCCCGAGTCGGCCGTCCGCAGCGCGGTGTCGGCCAGACCCTTGCGGGCACCGTGCGTCGAGATGAAGAACTCGAGCACCGTGAGGCCCTCACGGAAGTTCGCCTTGATCGGCCGCGGGATGATCTCACCCTTCGGGTTGGCCATGAGGCCTCGCATACCGGCGATCTGGCGGATCTGGAACCAGTTGCCACCCGCACCAGAGGACACCATCCGGTAGATGGGGTTCGTGCGCGGGAAGTTGGTCTCCATCTCCTTGGCGACCTGGTTCGACGCCTGGGTCCAGATCTCGACGAGCTCCTGACGGCGCTCGTCATCGGTGATCAGACCGCGCTCGTACTGCGTCTGCACCTTGGCGGCCTTGGCCTCGTAGCCCTCGAGGATGTCCGTCTTGTTGCCCGGCGTGGTGACGTCGGAGATGGCGACGGTGCTGCCCGAGCGGGTGGCCCAGTGGAACCCGGCCTCCTTCAGGGCATCGAGCGACGCGGCGACCTGGACCTTGGAGTAGCGCTCCGCCAGGTCGTTGACGATCGCCGACAGGGCCTTGCGGTCGATGGCCTTGTTGATGAACGGGTAGTCCACCGGCAGGGCGTCGTTGAACAGCGCCCGTCCGAGGGTGGTCTCCGCGAGGATCGCGGGGACCAGGCCGTTCTCGTCCGGCTCGACGCCCTCGGGCAGCTCGAACCCGGCCGGGGGCACGACGTCCGTCAGGCGCAGCTTGACCGACGAGCCGAGCTCGATCTCGCCGCGGTCGAAGGCCATGCGGGCCTCGGCCGGCGACGAGAAGGCACGGCCGGCACCCAGACCCCCACCGTCGACCAGCTCGGTCAGGTGGAAGATGCCGGTGATCATGTCCTGCGTCGGCATGGTCACGGGGCGACCGTCGGCCGGCTTGAGGATGTTGTTGCTCGAGAGCATCAGGATCCGGGCCTCGGCCTGGGCCTCGGCCGACAGGGGCACGTGCACGGCCATCTGGTCACCGTCGAAGTCGGCGTTGAAGGCCGAGCAGACGAGCGGGTGGATCTGGATCGCCTTGCCCTCGACGAGCTGGGGCTCGAAGGCCTGGATACCGAGGCGGTGCAGCGTCGGAGCACGGTTGAGCAGGACCGGGTGCTCGGTGATGACCTCTTCGAGGACGTCCCACACCACGGGCCGTGCACGCTCGACCATGCGCTTGGCCGACTTGATGTTCTGCGCGTGGTCGAGGTCGACCAGGCGCTTCATCACGAACGGCTTGAACAGCTCCAGCGCCATCTGCTTGGGCAGGCCGCACTGGTGCAGCTTGAGCTGCGGGCCGACGACGATGACCGAACGGCCGGAGTAGTCGACACGCTTGCCGAGCAGGTTCTGGCGGAAGCGCCCCTGCTTGCCCTTGAGCATGTCGGACAGCGACTTCAGCGGACGGTTGCCCGGGCCCGTGACGGGGCGACCGCGACGGCCGTTGTCAAACAGCGAGTCGACGGCCTCCTGGAGCATCCGCTTCTCGTTGTTGACGATGATCTCGGGAGCGCCGAGGTCGAGCAGCCGCTTGAGGCGGTTGTTGCGGTTGATGACGCGCCGGTAGAGGTCGTTGAGGTCCGACGTCGCGAAGCGGCCGCCATCGAGCTGCACCATCGGGCGCAGGTCCGGCGGGATGACCGGGATCGCGTCGAGGACCATGCCGCTCGGCCGGTTCGTCGTCGTCTGGAACGCGGAGACGACCTTGAGCCGCTTGATGGCTCGGGTCTTCTTCTGGCCCTTGCCGGTCGCGATGATCTCCTGGAGCGAGTCGGCCTCGGCGTCGAGGTCGAAGGACTCGAGCCGCTTCTGGATCGCCGAGGCGCCCATGCCGCCCTCGAAGTAGAGGCCGAAGCGGTCACGCATCTCGCGGTAGAGGATCTCGTCGCCCTCGAGGTCCTGGACCTTGAGGTTCTTGAACCGGTCCCAGACCTGCTCGAGCCGCTCGACCTGCTGGTCCGCGCGGCGGCGAATCGCGTTCATCTCGCGCTCGGCGGAGTCGCGGACCTTCCGCTTGGCGTCGGCCTTGGCACCCTCGGCCTCGAGCGCGGCGATGTCCTGCTCGAGCTTCTGGGCGCGCGTCTCGACGTCGGCGTCGCGACGGTTCTCGATCTCTTTCTTCTCGACCTGGATCTGCGCCTCGAGTGAGGGCAGGTCCTGGTGGCGCTGCTCCTCGTCGACGTGCGTGATCATGTAGGCCGCGAAGTAGATGACCTTCTCGAGGTCCTTCGGGGCCAGGTCGAGCAGGTACCCGAGGCGCGACGGGACGCCCTTGAAGTACCAGATGTGGGTGACGGGCGCGGCGAGCTCGATGTGGCCCATCCGCTCGCGGCGCACCTTGGCGCGGGTGACCTCGACGCCACAGCGCTCACAGATGATGCCCTTGAAGCGGACGCGCTTGTACTTGCCGCAGTTGCACTCCCAGTCCCGGGTCGGGCCGAAGATGCGCTCGCAGAAGAGGCCCTCCTTCTCCGGCTTGAGGGTGCGGTAGTTGATGGTCTCGGGCTTCTTGACCTCGCCGTGGCTCCACTGGCGGATGTCCTCCGCGGTCGCGAGGCCAATGCGCAGCTCGTCGAAGAAGTTGACGTCCAGCACTGCGTGCTTCCTAACTGTCGTATGCCGTGAAGAGTTGTGTCTGTGGGTGGCTGACGTTCAGGCCGGGGCGGGCTCCGCCCGGCGCCTCATTCGTTCCGGAAGACCGAGCTCGCTTCGCTCGCGGTCTCCCGGCGCGCTTCGCGCGGGCCCGTCCCAGTTCGCTTACACCTCTTCGACGCTGGACGGCTCGCGCCGGCTCAGGTCGATACCGAGCTCCTCCGCTGCACGGAAGACCTCCTCGTCGGACTCCTTCATCTCGATGGTCGTGCCCTCGGAGTTCAGGACCTCGACGTTGAGACACAGGGACTGCATCTCCTTGAGGAGCACCTTGAACGACTCCGGGATGCCCGAGTCGGGGATGTTCTCGCCCTTGACGATCGCCTCGTAGACCTTGACCCGGCCCGGGACGTCGTCGGACTTGATCGTCAGCAGCTCCTGGAGCGTGTAGGCCGCGCCGTACGCCTCGAGCGCCCAGACCTCCATCTCACCGAAGCGCTGGCCACCGAACTGGGCCTTACCGCCGAGCGGCTGCTGGGTGATCATCGAGTAGGGACCCGTCGAGCGAGCGTGGATCTTGTCGTCGACGAGGTGGTGCAGCTTGAGGATGTACATGTAGCCGACCGCGACCGGCTCCGGGAACGGCTCGCCGGAGCGACCGTCGAACAGGCGGGTCTTGCCCGTGCCGTCGACGAGTCGCACGCCGTCGCGCGTCGGGTGGGTCGAGTCGAGCAGGCCCATGACGACGTCCTCGGACGCCCCGTCGAAGACGGGGGTCGCGATCCGTGTGCCGGCCGGGGCCTCGTGCGCGTCGGCCGGGAGCTCCTTCGCCCATGCAGGCTTGCCCTCGACCTCCCAGCCGCGGCTCGCGGCCCACCCGAGGTGCAGCTCGAGGATCTGACCGAGGTTCATCCGTCGCGGCACGCCGTGCGGGTTGAGGATCACGTCGACCGGCGTGCCGTCCTCGAGGAACGGCATGTCCTCGACCGGCAGGATCTTGCTGATGACGCCCTTGTTCCCGTGCCGGCCGGCGAGCTTGTCACCGTCGGTGATCTTGCGCTTGTTCGCGACGTAGACGCGGACGAGCTGGTTGACCCCCGGCGGGAGGTCGTCGCCCATGTCGGCGCGGAACTCCTTGACGCCGATGACCGTGCCGGTCTCGCCGTGCGGGACCTTGAGGGACGTGTCGCGGACCTCGCGCGCCTTCTCACCGAAGATCGCGCGGAGCAGCCGCTCCTCCGGCGTCAGCTCGGTCTCGCCCTTGGGCGTGACCTTGCCGACGAGCAGGTCGCCATCGCGCACCTCGGCGCCGACGCGGATGATGCCGCGCTCGTCGAGGTCGGCGAGGACGTCCTCGGAGACGTTCGGGATGTCCCGGGTGATCTCCTCCGGGCCGAGCTTGGTGTCCCGGGCGTCGACCTCGTGCTCCTCGATGTGGATCGAGGACAGGACGTCGTCCTGGACCAGCCGCTGGGACAGGATGATCGCGTCCTCGTAGTTGTGGCCCTCCCACGACATGAA
>DASUQN010000349.1:0-3027 GCA_036280515.1 Intrasporangium sp.
CAACAGCACCTCGACCCCAGCCACCGTGAGGACGTCGACCCTGACGCCTTCACCGTCGCGGTCGCCGTCGCCGCCCCCGACCGTCACCCCCTGAGGTCGGGGAACTGGTCGTCGCGCCACTCGAGCTCGGGCTGCGCGGCACCCGTCGCGTCGAGCTCCTCCTCCCGACCGCGCAGCTCGACCCGGCGGATCTTGCCCGAGATCGTCTTCGGCAGCTCGTAGAACTCGATGCGCCGGACCCGCTGCCACGGCGCGAGCTTCTCCCGGCAGTGCGCCAGGATCGACCTGGCCACCTCCGCGCTGGGCTCGTAGCCGGCGACGAGGGCGACGTACGCCTTGGGCACCGCCAGCCGAACGGGGTCCGGCGACGGTACGACCGCCGCCTCCGCGACGGCGACGTGCTCGATGAGGACCGACTCGAGCTCGAACGGGCTGATCTTGTAGTCACTGGCCTTGAAGACGTCGTCGGTCCGGCCGACATAGGTGATGTAGCCATCCGCGTCGACCGAGGCGACATCGCCGGTGTGGTACCAGCCGCCCGCCATCGCGGCGGCATCGCGCTCGGGGTCGCCCTGGTAGCCGGTCATGAGCGGCACCGGCTGCTGCGACAGGTCGAGGCAGATCTCGCCCTCGACCTTGCCGTCCGCGTCACGCTCGGTCGCCACCTTGTCGGTCAGCGGGTCGACGAGGGCCACCGGCACGCCGGGCAGCGGCCGTCCCATCGAGCCGGGCTTCACGGGCGCGCCGGGACTGTTGCCGATCGCGGCCGTCATCTCGGTCTGCCCGTAGCCGTCCCGGATGGTCATCCCCCACGCCTTCTCGACCTGGGCGATCACCTCGGGGTTGAGCGGCTCACCCGCCCCGATGACCTCGCGCAGCGAACCGGGGCCGCCGGACAGGTCGGCGTTGATGAGCATCCGCCACACCGTCGGCGGTGCGCATATGGAGGTCACCTGGTGCGTCCGCAGGACGCGGAGCAGCGCTGCCGGGTCGAAGCGGGTGTAGTTGTAGAGGAAGATCGTCGCCTCGGCGATCCACGGGGCGAAGAAGCACGACCACGCGTGCTTGGCCCATCCCGGACTCGAGATGTTGAGGTGGACGTCCCCGGGGCGCAGGCCGATCCAGTACATCGTGGACAGGTGGCCGACAGGGTAGGACACCTGGGTGTGCTCGACGAGCTTGGGCTTGCTCGTCGTGCCGGACGTGAAGTAGAGGAGCAGCCGGTCGTCGGGGCCCGTCCCCGGGTGCTCGGCTGGCTCGGCATCGATGTCGTATGCCGCTGAGTACCGTTCCCAGCCCACGGGTCCTTCGGCCCCGGCTGGGCCTGCGGACGGGTCGACACCCACGGCGATGCGCAGGTAGTCGCCCGGGACGTCGTCGAACTTGTGCACCTCCGAGGCGTTGGTGATGACCGCCCGCGCCTGCCCACGCTCCATGCGGTCGACGAGGTCACCCGGGCCGACCGCAACCGTCGTCGGCATGATGACGGCGCCGATCTTCATGACCCCGAGCATCGCCTCCCACAGCTCGACCTGGTTGCCGAGCATGAGGATGACGGAGTCTCCCTTTTGCACGCCGAGCCGAGTCAGGTACGCGGCGACCTGGTCGGAGCGCCGGGCCATCTCGTCGAAGGTCACCGTTCGCGCCGACTCGTCCTGCTCGACGATGGTCAGGGCAGGCCGGTCGTTGCCGCGCGCGATGGCGTCGAACCAGTCGATGGCCCAGTTCCAGCGGTCGCCCACGTCGGGGAAGATGAACTCGGCGACGGCCCGGTCGTAGTCCTCCCGGAGGTCCACGAGGAGATCCCTCGCCGCCCGGAATCGGTCGGTCACGTCGACGGCGGCAGCGGCACTCGATGTCATGGTCCGACTCTGCCGCAGCCCGCCGACCCTGTCACGGTGGGTCGAAACCTCATCGACTCCTGCGCCCCGGTCGTACAGGCTGTCGTCCATGACCTCGCGCATCTCGCACACGACGATCGACTGCCGCAACGCCTACGAACTGTCCGAGTGGTGGAAGCAGGTCCTGGGCTATGAGGACATCCCTGACGACCCCAACGAGCCCGGCCACGAGGAGTGCATGATCCGCTCCACGACTGACGGCCACCGCATCCTGTTCATCGAGGTTCCCGAACCGAAGTCGGTCAAGAACCGCATCCACTTCGACCTGCGTTCCACCGACGTGACCCAGGACGAGGAGTACGAGCGGCTGCTCCGCCTTGGCGCAACGCTGGTCGCGGATCGCCGAGGCCTCTACGGCCCGGGCACCGGGTGGTACGTGATGGCCGATCCCGAGGGCAACGAGTTCTGCATCCTCAAGAGCGACGCCGAGTACGCGGCGGCGCTCGCCGCGACGCCCCCTGGTTCAGAGTGACGAGGCGCAAACCCCCTATCGCCCCTCCCGGAACTCCCGCGCCGCGGCTATCCGTTCCACGGTGTCAGGGTGGGTGGCGAACAGCACGTACTCGATCCGGGGCGGATGGACGTCCGCGATGTTGAGCTCGGCCAGGCGCAGCTGCATCGTGGCAAAGGTGGCGGGGTCATGGGTGAGCCCTAGCGCATGATGGTCGGCACGGGCCTCGATCCGACGAGAGACAAGGTTCTGCACCGGGCCACTGACGAGGCCAGCCAGCACCACCAAGGCGAGCACCAAGGCCATCGCCCTCGGCGAGCCGATGGAGTCGACCCCAGATCGGCGCAACAGGGCATCCCAGTGACCCACAAGGTACAGAGCCACGACCGCTGCAGCGGCGCCGATCGCCCCCAGCAGCGTGCCCAGTTCAGGATCCCGGTGCCTGGCATGGCCGAGCTCGTGTGCGACGACACTGCGCACCTCACCTGCGGGCGCCTCGCGCAGCAGCGTGTCGTAGACCACGAGCCGCCGGGTGGCCCCGAAGCCCGACACGTATGCGTTCAGCCCGGTGGTACGCCGCGACGCGTCCGCGACCAGCACGTCCCGCACCGGCAGGCCGTCCCGAGCCGCCATCGTGACCAGCTCGTCACGCAGCGGCCCAGCCGGCATCGGTGC
>DASUQN010000350.1:0-5773 GCA_036280515.1 Intrasporangium sp.
GACCTCGAGGCCGAAGATGTCGGGCAGGTAGAGGTCGAGGAGCACGAGGTCGGGCTGGAGCGCATGGACCAGCTCCAACGCCTCTGTCCCGGTGCTCGCCGTGCCGACGACCTCGAATCCCTCTGTCCTTTCCACAAACCCACGATGGATGCGGGCGACCATGAAGTCGTCGTCCACGACGAGCACGCGAGTCATCGGCTCTCCACCACCGCGGCCGGCTCGACGGTGAGGCGGGCGATGAAGGTGGCCCCGGAAGGAGTCCGCTCGACCTCGACCTCGCCGCCTCGGCGCTGGCAGATCAGCCGGGTGAGGGCCAGGCCGATGCCGCGCTCCCCGGCCTCCGCCGCCTTGGTCGTGAAGCCGTGCGTGAAGACCTCCGTGACGAGCTCGGGTCCCACACCAGGCCCGGAGTCCGACACGACGACCTCGACGGTGCTCGTCGGGGTGCCTTCGTCCTGGTGGATCGCCAGCTCCACCCACCGCTCCTCGCCGCCCGTGGTCGCGACCGCGTCGATCGCGTTGTCGACGAGGTTGCCGACTACGGCGGAGAGGTCGGCCGAGTCATGCGACGAGACCCGGCCGAGCGAGGTGTCGTCGGAGACCCTCAGCTCGACGCGGCGCTCGGCCGCCTGGGCCGCCTTGGCCATGACGAGCGCGGAGATGGCGGTGTCCTTGATCGTTCGGGCCAGGGTCAGGTCGAGCTGGGCCCGATGCTCGCTCACCGAGTCGACGAAGCGGACCACCTCGTCGTACTCCCCGAGCTGGATGAGCCCCGAGATCGTGTGCAGCTGGTTGGCGAACTCGTGCGCCTGGGCGCGCAGCAGCTCGGTCGTACTCCGGAAGGAGCCGATCTGGCGCTCGAGGGCAGCGAGCTCCGTGCGGTCGCGAAGGGTGGTCACCGAGCCGAGCGGGCGGCCATCCTTGGCCACCTCCATCCGGTTCATGACGAGCACGCGCCCGCGGCGCAGGACAACCTGGTCCCGCTCGTCCCCGGTCTCACCAACCAGGACCTCGCGCAGCCGGGGACCGATGGGCAGGTCGGCGACGGCCATCCCGACGGCGCGCTCCGGTAGGTCGAGGAGACGCTGGGCGACATTGTTGACCAAGGTGATCCGGTTGTTGGTGTCGAGGGCAACGACACCCTCGGCGAGGCCGTAGAGCATCGCCTCCCGGCTCTCCGCGAGACCGGCGATCTCGCGCGGCTCCAGGCCGAGGGTCTGTCGCTTGATCCGGCGGGCCACGAGCCAGGAGCCGATCCCGCCGAGGGCGAGCGCGAGGCCGAAAAGGTCAGCAGGTAGGAGGACGCCCCCTTGAGCCGATCGACGATCGAAGGCATCTCCACGGCGACCATGACCGTCCCAAGGTGCGTGCCCACGGCCGGTTCCGGTTCGTCGGACGTGCGGTTCGGATCCGGCGAGTAGAGCACCGGCGTCTGGGCGACGAGCATCCGGCGGTCGCCGAGCTCCATCGCCCCGGTCCAGCTGGCGCCGCGAGCGACGTTGGGCGAGCCCAGGCCAAGCGGCTCACCTTCGCTCGTCGGGTCCGACGACTTCTTCACGACGCCCGCGGTGTCGGCGACGGAGACGACGGAGAGGCCGTAGCGCGTGATCGCGCCCTGGACGACGCTGGGCATGACGTTGATGACCGCCTCCGGCGCGAGCTCCTGGCGCACCACGGGCGTGCTCGCGATCTGCTCGGCGATGGCGAAGACACGGCGCCCCTCGGTCCGGGTGAACGTCGCCTCCGACTGGGCGAGGGAGACGAGCGCGACCGTGACGAGGACGGTCAGCAGGATCGCCATCTGGGCAACGAGCAGCTGCCCCGCAAGCGTGAAACGGCGCAGTCTCCGCATGACCAAAACGAACTCAACCTTCATTGCTGACACAAGGGCGACACGACCTCGTGGCGCGGGACACGATCATGCCCTTCGAACCCATGACGCGAAAGAGGCCTCAAGGATGAGCACTCGCAACTCTCCCCGCAAGACCGCCCTGTTCACGGCGGGAATCGCCGTCGCGGCCCTCGCCCTGACGGCGTGCGGCGCGACCGCCGACGACGCCGGCACGGACGCCGGCGCGGGGGCCACCGGCGGCAACGGCGCCCCGGCCACCGGCCTGCAGCTGATGGTGCCCAACGCACCCGGCGGCGGCTACGACACGACGGCTCGCACGGTCGCCGAGGTGACGGAGGCGGAGGACATCACCGGCACCGTCCAGGTGTTCAACCTCCCCGGCGCCGGCGGCACGGTCGGCCTCCAGCGCATCGTGAACGAGAAGGGCAACGGCAAGCTCGCCATGCAGATGGGCCTCGGCGTCGTCGGGGCGGCCTACACGCAGAAGTCGCAGGCCACCCTCAACGACACGACGCCGATAGCCAAGCTCATCGAGGAAGCCGGAGCCATCGTCGTCTCGAAGGACTCGCCGTACAAGGACATCACCTCGCTGATCGACGCCTGGAAGAAGGACCCGTCGAAGGTCAACGTCGGCGGCGGCTCCTCGCCGGGCGGCCCCGACCACCTGCTGCCGATGCAGCTGGCCAAGGCGGTCGGCATCGAGCCCACGTCGGTCTCCTTCATCTCCTACGACGGTGGCGGTGAGCTCCTCCCAGCGATCATCGGCAACAAGATCGCCTTCGGTGCGAGCGGCTTCGGGGAGTTCCTCGACCAGGTCAAGGCCGGCGAGGTCAAGGTGCTCGCGGTCACGAGCGAGGAGCGCATTGACGCCCTGCCCGACGTGCCCACCATGAAGGAGTCCGGCGTCGACTTCACCTTCACCAACTGGCGGGGCATCGTCGCACCGCCGGAGATCTCCGACGCCGACAAGGCGGTCTGGGTCGACGCGCTGACGAAGATGCACGACTCACAGGCGTGGAAGGACGAGATGGAGAAGCGCGGCTGGACCGACGCCTTCGTCACCGGTGACGAGTTCGGCACCTTCCTCAAGGAGCAGGACACCGCCGTCGCCGACATCCTCAAGAGCCTCGGGCTGGTCAGCTGATCATGTCCGACCGCGAGGTGGACCGCACTGGTGCCGCCGCGACGGCCAGCGGGGACCGCGCACAGTACGGTGTGTGCGCGGCCCTCGCGGGCCTCGGCATCCTGCTCCTCGTCGACGCCGCGCGCATCCCGGCTGTGACGAGCAGCAACGACCCGCTGGGGCCGCGGCCCGTGCCGATGGTGCTCGGCATCCTGCTCATCGTGACGGCCGCGATCTATGCCATCGACGTATGGCACGGCGGCGTCGGGGAGGCCGAGGGGGGTGAGGACGTCGAGCCGGGCAGTCGTGCGGACTGGAAGACCGTCCTCCTGCTCATCGTCGTCTTCGGCACCAGCGCGGTGCTCATCAACCCGCTCGGCTGGGTCATCACCGGCAGCCTGCTCTTCTGGGGCTGCGCCTTCGCGCTCGGCAACCGGCACCACATCCGCGGGCTCGCCATCGGCATCGCGCTGGCCCTGATCACCTTCTACGGCTTCGCGATCGGGCTCGGTGTCAGCCTGCCGGCCGGCATCCTCAAGGGAATCCTCTGATGGACAACCTCAACAACCTGATCGAGGGCTTCGGGCACATCCTGACCCCGATGAACCTGCTCTTCGCCTTCATCGGGGTGACTGTCGGAACCGCCGTCGGCGTCCTGCCGGGCATCGGCCCGGCGATGACCGTCGCGCTCCTGCTGCCGATCACGTACGGCCTGGAGCCGACTCAGGCCCTGATCATGTTCGCGGGCATCTTCTACGGCGGCATGTACGGCGGGTCGACGACCTCGATCCTGCTCAACACTCCCGGCGAGTCCGCCTCCGTCGTCACCGCGCTCGAGGGCAACAAGATGGCCAAGGCCGGGCGGGCAGCGCAGGCGCTGGCCACCGCGGCCATCGGCTCCTTCGTCGCCGGCACCATCGGCACCGCGCTGCTCGTCCTCGTCATGCCGCAGGTCGTCGCCTTCGCAATCAACCTCGGCTCACCCGAGCTCTTCGCCATCCTGATGGTCGCCTTCGTCGGCGCGAGCGCCGTGCTCGGCTCGTCCCGGGTGAGAGGGTTCGCGTCCCTCCTCGTCGGACTGACCATCGGCGTCGTCGGCATCGACTTCGTCACGGGCCAGCAGCGCCTCACCTTCGGCATCCCCCAGCTCGCCGACGGCATCGACATCATCATCGTGGCGGTCGGCATCTTCGCCGTGGGCGAGGCTCTCTGGGTCGCCGCCCACCTGCGCCGCAAGGCCGCCACCGTCATCCCCGTCGGCCGGCCCTGGATGGGACGCGACGACTGGCGCCGCTCCTGGAAGCCGTGGCTGCGCGGCACCGCCTTCGGCTTCCCCTTCGGTGCCATCCCGGCCGGGGGCGCCGAGGTCCCCACCTTCCTGTCCTACCTCACCGAGCGCCGGCTCTCGAAGCACGGCGACGAGTTCGGCAAAGGCGCCATCGAGGGCGTCGCCGGACCGGAGGCCGCGAACAACGCGTCGGCCGCGGGCACCCTCGTGCCGCTCCTCGCCATCGGCATCCCGACGAACGCCACCGCGGCGATCATGCTCTCGGCGCTGATGGGCTGGGGCTTCGAGCCGGGACCGTTCCTCATCGAGAAGCAGCCGCTCCTCGTCTGGACGCTTGTCGCGAGCCTGTTCGTCGGCAACACGATGCTGCTCGTGCTCAACCTGCCGCTCGCTCCTGCCTGGGCGAAGCTGCTCCAGATCCCCCGCCCCTACCTCTACGCCGGGATCCTCTTCTTCGCCACGATGGGGGCCTACGCGGTCAACGCCCAGCCGTTCGACCTGTTCCTGCTGCTCGCGCTCGGGCTGCTCGGTTTCGCCATGCGTCGCTTCGGTCTGCCGATCCTGCCGCTCATCATCGGCGTCATCCTCGGACCGCTCGCCGAGAAGCATGGCCGCCGCGCGCTCCAGCTGTCCGGCGGTGACATCAGCGGCTTGATCGGTGGACCGGTCGCGTGGGTCTGCTACGCGATCAGCGCTGTGGTCATCCTCTGGCCGCTCATCGCCAAGCTGCTTCCCCGCAAGCGCGGCTCGGACCACGACCGCACGCCAACGGAGGTCTCCGCATGACCATCGTCGTCGGCTACATCCCCACCCCGCAGGGTGAGGCGGCCATCACGGCGGCCATCAGCCAGGCGAAGGCGCATGACGAGTCGCTCCTCGTTGTGAACATGTCCCGCGACGACAAGCTCGTCGACGCGCACCGTGCCGAGGCGAGCCAGCTCAACCGGGTTGACCTCGAGCTGTCCGAGTCAGGCGTCAAGCACGAGATACGGCAGATCGACCACGGGACCGACCCCGCCGAGGAGATCCTGGAGCTCATTCGAGAGGTCGACGCCCGGATGCTCGTCATCGGCCTGCGTCACCGCACCGCCGTCGGCAAGCTGCTCCTTGGATCCACCGCCCAGCGCCTCCTGCTCGACGCGCCATGTCCGGTCCTCGCGGTGAAGGCGCACTGACCACGTGAGGCACGTGCCGCCTCCCGGCTCGACGCAGGCTCATCGGCCCTCCACTGGGATCCTGCTCCGCGAGGCGGAGCAGGATCCGAGTCCCTCCCCCACACGGGCAGCACTCGGGAGCGCCGCAGGCGCCGTTTTCTGCACACTCGACCAAGACCCGCGCATCCGACAGAAGGCAGGACTCAGCCAACGCCGGACCCGGCCCCGACCGCTCGACGCAGGCTCATCGGCCCACCACTGGGATCCTGCTCCGCGAGCCGGAGCAGGATCCGAGTCCCTCCCCCTCACAAGGGCAGCACTCGGGAGCGCCGCGGGCGCCGTTTTCTGCACACTCG
>DASUQN010000351.1:0-2192 GCA_036280515.1 Intrasporangium sp.
CGACCACTGGGTGGTCAGCACGACCGCTGGGCTCCTTCCTGGGCCGTCGCGGCTCTGTTCCAGCGGTCGCCCACGACGTAGATGTGGGCAGCAGACCGGCGGACGCGAGTCATCCCGCCGCTCGTCGGTCGCAGTGACCGCGGGCACGTCCGGCAACGCCGGCGGTGAGTCGTAGCAGCTGGGGTAGACCCGGCGCACTGCTGAGCCCGCTCCCGTCTGGGAGCGGACTCAGCGGCATACGGCATGATTGGATAGTTATGCGTGGCTGTGCATATACTTGCAGTCGTGTCCAAAGTCTTGACGTCGCTCCCTGTCGGTGAACGAGTCGGGATCGCCTTCTCCGGCGGCCTCGACACCTCGGTGGCGGTCGCGTGGATGCGCGAGAAGGGCGCCGTCCCCTGCACGTACACCGCCGACCTCGGGCAGTACGACGAGCCGGACATCGGGTCCGTCCCCGGCCGTGCCGGGCAGTACGGCGCGGAGATCTCGCGCCTCGTCGACTGCAGGACGGCGCTCGTCGAGGAGGGGCTGTCGGCGATCGCGTGCGGTGCCTTCCACATCCGCAGCGGGGGCAGGACCTACTTCAACACCACTCCCCTGGGCCGCGTCGTCACGGGGACGCTGCTCGTGCGAGCCATGCACGAGGACGGTGTGTCCATCTGGGGGGACGGGTCCACCTTCAAGGGCAACGACATCGAGCGGTTCTACCGCTACGGCCTCATGGCGAACCCCGAGCTGCGCATCTACAAGCCGTGGCTCGACGCGGACTTCGTCAGCGAGCTCGGCGGCCGCCAGGAGATGTCCGAGTGGCTGACGGCGCGGGAGCTGCCCTATCGGGCCAGCGCGGAGAAGGCCTACTCCACGGACGCGAACATCTGGGGTGCCACCCACGAGGCGAAGACCCTCGAGTACCTCGACGAGTCCATGGAGATCGTCGAGCCGATCATGGGCGTGCGGTTCTGGGACCCGTCCGTCGAGATCGAGACCGAGGACGTCACGGTCCGATGGGAGCAGGGCCGCCCCGTCGCCATCAACGGCAGGGACTACCCGGACCCCGTCGCGCTCGTCATGGAGGCGAACACCATCGGTGGCCGCCACGGTCTCGGCATGAGCGACCAGATCGAGAACCGGATCATCGAGGCGAAGTCCCGTGGCATCTACGAGGCTCCCGCGATGGCCCTGCTGCACCTCACGTATGAGCGACTGCTCAATGCGATCCACAACGAGGACACGATCGCCAACTACCACGCCGAGGGGCGGCGGCTGGGGAGGCTGCTGTACGAGGGGCGTTGGCTCGACCCGCAGAGCCTGATGATCCGTGAGTCGATCCAGCGATGGGTGGCCTCGGCGGTCACGGGCGAGGTGACCGTGCGCCTGCGGCGTGGGGACGACTGGTCGATCGTCGATACGACCGGCCCGGCCTTCAGCTACCACCCGGAGAAGCTGTCGATGGAGCGCACCGAGGACGCCGCCTTCGGCCCGGTCGACCGCATCGGGCAGCTGACGATGCGCAACCTCGACATCGCCGACTCCCGCGCCAAGCTCGAGCTCTACGCCACGCAGGGGCTGCTCGGGGCCCGCAACGCCCGGCTGGTCGGGGAGCTCGCCCCGGGTGGTGCGGCCGCCATCTCGGCCAACCCGGCCGCGGCCGACGTGGACGGCCAGGACGACGCGCTGGACCGTGCCGCAATGGAGTTCGGCACCGACTGACGGTGCGCCTGCCTCCCGTCCCAGTCCGCGGTGCACCGCCGACAACTCGTCGGCGCTGCACCGCGACCGCCGGACGACACGTCAGCTACCGGCGAGGAACTCCGCCTTGGCGGCCAGGCCGACGTCCGCCTGGTCCGTGAAGAGACCGTCGATACCGGTCTCGAGGAAGGCGACCTGCTCCTCGAGGGCCCGTCCGAAGGCGGTCGGGTCGGCGCCGGCACGCAGCTCCACGGGCAGGAACGCGTTCTCGGCGCGGAAGGTCCACGGGTGAACCTTGAGCCCCGCGGCGTGGACGTCTGGCACGAGGCTCGTCGGGCTGCCCAGGGTGCCGTCGCTCCTGCGCGGGATGACGAGCGACTTCTCGGGGCCGATGCCGTTGATCGTCTTGCCGAGCTCGCGGAGGCTGTCCCCCTGGATGAGGTCCCGGTACGTCCGCGGGTCGCCCTTGGCGACGAGGTCGTACGGCGCTCCGCTGGTCACCA
>DASUQN010000352.1:0-3483 GCA_036280515.1 Intrasporangium sp.
GTTCTACGAGGAGAGACGTGTCAGACGCCGCGGAGACGACGACAGCCGACAGCACCAACCACCCACTCGTCGACAATCGTCCCAACGGAGTCGACTACGACGCCAGCGCGATCACCGTGCTCGAGGGCCTCGAGGCGGTACGGAAGCGTCCCGGGATGTACATCGGCTCGACCGGGGAGCGGGGACTGCACCACCTCGTCTACGAGATCGTCGACAACTCGGTCGATGAGGCGCTCGCCGGCTACGCCGACACGATCGACGTGACCCTGCTCGCCGATGGTGGTGTCCGGGTCAAGGACAACGGTCGCGGCATCCCGACAGACATCCACCCGGTGGAGAAGATCAGCGCGGTCGAGCTCGTGCTGACCCAGCTGCACGCCGGAGGCAAGTTCGGTGGCGGCGGCTACAAGGTGTCCGGCGGTCTGCACGGCGTCGGCTCGTCGGTCGTCAACGCCCTGTCGACCACGCTGAAGGTCGGGGTCCGGCAGAAGGGCCACGTCCACCGGATGAGCTTCACCATGGGCGTGCCTGACGGCCCCCTCCGTCAGGAGGAGGCCACCGACGAGACCGGCACGACGATCACCTACTGGGCCAACCCGGACATCTTCGACAGCGTCGACTACGACTTCGAGACGCTGCGCGCGCGGTTCCAGCAGATGGCCTTCCTCAACAAGGGCCTGACGATCAACCTCGTCGACGAGCGCGTCCAGCAGCGCGTCGAGGGCGACGGCGACCTCGACCTCGATGGGGTCGAGAACGACCTGGCCGAGGTCGTCGAGGAGGGCGACAACGGCCACGATGTCCCCGAGGCGGAGAAGAAGACCGTTACCGCGAAGAAGGTGACCTACCGCTACGACGGCGGCCTCGTCGACTACGTCAACCACCTGAACTCCTCCAAGCGGAGCGAGCCGGTGCACCCCGAGGTCATCTCGATCGAGGTCGAGGACACGGCACGGTCGATGTCGCTCGAGCTCGCCATGCAGTGGACGAGTGCCTACAGCGAGTCGGTGCACACCTACGCCAACACCATCAACACGCACGAGGGCGGCACCCACGAGGAGGGGTTCCGCGCGGCGATGACCAAGCTCATCAACGACTTCGCCCGGCGGCAGAACCTGCTCAAGGACAAGGACGAGAACCTCACGGGCGACGACGTCCGCGAGGGCCTCACCGCGGTCATCTCGGTCAAGCTCGCCGAGCCGCAGTTCGAGGGCCAGACCAAGACCAAGCTCGGCAACTCCAAGGTCAAGGGCTTCGTCCAGCGCGCCGTGACGGATGAGCTGGGCGACTGGCTCGAGCGGCACCCCAACGAGGGCAAGGACATCGTCCGCAAGTCGATCCAGGCCGCGGCCGCGCGCATGGCGGCCCGGAAGGCTCGCGAGGCGACCAGGCGCAAGGGCCTGCTCGAGTCCGGCGGCCTGCCCGGCAAGCTCAAGGACTGCCAGAGCAAGGACCCGAGCATCTCCGAGGTGTTCATCGTCGAGGGCGACTCGGCCGGCGGCTCGGCGACCCAGGCGCGCAACCCCTACACCCAGGCGATCCTGCCGATCCGCGGCAAGATCCTCAACGTCGAGAAGGCGCGGATCGACAAGATCCTCGCGAACCAGGAGGTCCAGGCCCTCATCTCGGCGTTCGGCACGGGCATCGGCGAGGACTTCGACCTGAGCAAGGCCCGGTACCACAAGATCATCCTGATGGCCGACGCCGACGTCGACGGCATGCACATCCGCACGCTGCTGCTGACGCTGCTGTTCCGGTTCATGCGCCCACTCATCGAGGCCGGCTACGTCTACCTGGCCCAGCCGCCGCTGTTCCGCCTCCGGTGGAGCAACGCTCCGCACCAGTTCGCCTATTCGGACCGGGAGCGCGACGGGCTCAGGGAGATCGGTGAGGCCAAGGGCTGGCGCCTGCCGAAGGACAACCCCATCCAGCGGTACAAGGGCCTCGGCGAGATGAACTACGACGAGCTCGGCGTCACCACGATGGACCCGGAGACGCGGACCCTCCTGCAGGTGACCCTCGACGACGCGGCCAAGGCCGACGAGGTCTTCGCGGTGCTCATGGGCGAGGACGTCGAGTCCCGCCGCACCTTCATCCAGAAGAACGCACGCGACGTGAGCTTCCTCGACATCTAGCCCGTCGAGTGTGCAATTCCTGCGGTGGGTGCCCACGGTGCCCCCACGTGCGGAAGGGCAGGAATTGCACACTCGACGGGAAGCGAGCCCAGCGGCATACGGCATCTGCATTGTTTGTAACTGACCGAAGGACAAGGGAACTGACGTGAGCGACCAGCCGCCCACCAACGGCGACGACGTCAACGAGACGCCCGACGACACACCAGAGTCGATGGATGACATCCTCGACACCAGCGACCTCGGCGGCGGGGGCGACGAGGAGCCCGACACGAGCCACGAGCAGACCTCCGAGGTCGCCCGGGAGCCCGGGCAGCACGACCGGGTCGAGCCGATCGACCTCAACACCGAGATGCAGCGCTCGTACATCGAGTACGCCATGTCGGTCATCGTGTCGCGTGCGCTGCCCGACGTCCGGGACGGCCTCAAACCGGTGCACCGGCGCATCGTCTATGCGATGTACGACGGCGGCTACCGTCCCGACCGCGGCTACAACAAGTGCGCCCGCGTCGTCGGTGACGTCATGGGTCACTACCACCCGCACGGCGACTCGGCGATCTACGACGCGCTCGTGCGCCTCGTGCAGGACTGGTCGATGCGGTATCCACTCGTCGACGGCCAGGGCAACTTCGGCTCGCGCGGCAACGACGGCGCGGCCGCGGCGCGGTACACCGAGTGCCGGATGGCCTCGATCGCCATGGAGATGGTGCGGGACATCGAGCAGGACACGGTCGACTTCGTGCCGAACTACGACGGCAAGACGATGCAGCCGTCGGTCCTGCCGGCTCGGTTCCCGAACCTGCTCGTCAACGGCTCCGCCGGTATCGCCGTCGGCATGGCCACACAGATCCCGCCGCACAACCTGCGCGAGGTCGCCGAGGGGGCGCAGTACTACCTGCGCAACCCCGAGATCTCGCGCGAGGAGCTGCTCGAAGCACTGCTCGGCATCATCAAGGGACCGGACTTCCCGACCGGTGCGCTCATCATGGGCCACCGCGGGACCGAGGACGCGTACCGGACCGGTCGAGGCTCGATCATCATGCGGGCCGTCGTCGAGGTCGAGGAGATCCGGGGGCGGCAGGCGCTCGTCGTCACGGAGCTGCCCTACCAGGTCAACCCCGACCAGCTGGCGATGAAGATCGCCGACCTCGTCAAGGACGGCCGCGTCGCCGGAATCGCCGACATCAACGACGAGACCTCGGGCCGCACCGGTCAGCGGCTCGTCATCACGCTGAAGCGTGACGCCGTCGCCAAGGTCGTGCTCAACAACCTGTACAAGCACACCCAGCTGCAGACGACGTTCGGCGCCAACATGCTCGCGCTCGTCGATGAGGTGCCGCGCACGCTTCCG
>DASUQN010000353.1:0-2006 GCA_036280515.1 Intrasporangium sp.
GGTTGATCGAGGATCAGCTGCATGGTGCTCTCCACTACATCGTGTCGGGTCACTTGACGGTGTATCAAGTGTGTGCGGCGGGACGACCCGCGTCCAATGCATGTTCTACATTCCTTACATGTCTGAGATTCATATCGGCGCTGAGGACGCTGAGCTGGCCCGGCTCGCCGCAATCGATCTCAACCTGCTCGTACCGCTGCTGGCCCTCTTGGAGGAGCGCTCGGTGACCCGGGCCGCCGATCGCGTGGGGATGACGCAGCCCGCGATGAGTCACGCACTGAGGCGGATGCGCCGGATGCTGGGCGACGAGCTGCTCATCCGGCAAGGGGCACGCATGGCGCTGACCCCCCGAGGGATCGGCCTCATCGCGCCGCTGCGAGCCGCCCTGCGGCACACCGCCCAGCTGGTGCGCCCGACACCCTTCGATCCCGCCACCGATAGACGCGTGATCACCCTCGCGATGACGACCAGCACCGCCTTCGTGCTCGGCGGAGAGATCGCGCGGCTGCTGGCCGAGAGCAGCCCGCAGGTCGCGCTGCGGCTGCGCACCATGCCGGTGACGTCCGTGACTGACTCGGTGTTCACCCAGGAGGGCATCGACGCGATCCTCCTGTCGGAGGTGTTCGGCTCCCCCTTCCCACGCGAACGCCTCTACGACGACCACTGGGTCGTGGTGACCCGGCCGGACGTGCCCGACGTCCCGGGCTCAGAGCTGGTCGAGGTCCTCCCGCACGTCGTCCTGGAGTACCCGACCTTCCGAACCCGGCCCTACGACGTCCTCGAGGAGCGGGGAGTGCCGTACACCGTCCGAACCCGTGTCTCGGACACCCTGCTCATCCCCCACGTCATCGCGGCTGCCGGTGGCGTGGGGTTCCAACGGAACTCGGTCGTGACCGCGCTCCCGCACCTCGACCTTCGCACCCACGAGTTCCCCTTCCCGATCGGCGGCCTGGGAATGGACGTGATCTGGAATCCGTGGCTGGCCGACGACGAGCTGCGCACGTGGCTGGGCCGGCTACTGCGGGAGGCGAGTCCCCCACACATGGCCCAGTCGACGTTGGCCCCCGCTTCGAGTCCTCCCGCGCGGGCCCCACGAAAGCGCCGTTCATCGGTGGGCGATGGATCATGAGGGTATGACCGCCTCCACGCTGACAGCCACACCGGTCGTCGTGCTCGACGGCGGGCTCTCCACGGCCCTCGAGCAGCAGGGTGCCCAACTCGATGGGGGCCTGTGGACGGCGCGCCTTCTCGCCGACGATCCGCAGCGCATCGCCGCGGCTCATCGTGCCTACTTCACGGCCGGGGCGCAGGTGGCGACGACGGCGAGCTACCAGGCCAGCGTCGAGGGCTTCGTCGCCGCGGGTTGCACCGAGGCCGAGGCACGTCGGCTCATCACCCGCAGCGTCACCCTCGCCCAGGAGGTGCGCGAGGAGTTCGTCGACGCCCGGTCCCGCCCACTCGTCGCTGCGTCCGTCGGCCCCTACGGCGCCTTCCTCGCCGACGGCTCGGAGTATCGAGGCAACTACGGCGTCCCCCGAACGCGCCTGCGCGACTTCCACCAACGGCGGCTCGACCTGCTCGCCACCGCGCAACCCGACCTCATCGCCGTCGAGACGATCCCCGACGTCATGGAGGCGGAGGTCTTGGTCGAGCTGCTCGACGAGCTCGACGTCCCGGCATGGTTCAGCTACTCGGTGCGCGGCGTCACGACCAGTGCGGGCCAGCCGCTCGATGCGGCGTATGCGGTCCTCGCGGGCTGCCGCGCGATCGTGTACGCGGGCGTCAACTGCTCCTCGCAGCACGACGTGCTCGGCGCCATCCAGGCGGCCGTGGCAGCGACCGGAAGACCCGCCGTCGCCTACCCGAACTGCGGCGGAGGCTGGGACGGCCAGGCTCGGCAATGGGTCTACGGCAACCCGATCGACTTCGACCTCGTCGAGTCGTGGATCGCCGCCGGAGCACGATGTGTCGGCGGCTGCTGTGGCACTGGTCCGGCAGACATCGCG
>DASUQN010000354.1:0-2459 GCA_036280515.1 Intrasporangium sp.
CCTGGACGAGGCCGAGCGAGAGCACCGGCAGCACGAGCTGGCGCAGGAACTGGACGGGATCCTCGTTGGGCGGGGTCCAGCCGTTGGCCGGCAGCCAGCCGAGCCGCACGGCGAAGACGGTGATGAGCAGGATCCCGGCGAGGAACGCCGGGACGGCGACGCCCAGCTGCGACAGGCCCGTCAGGAAGAGCCCGCTCACGTGGCGGTGCCGGATCGCCATCAGCGTGCCGAGGGGGACGGCGATGACGACCGCGAGGACCATCGCGCAGACGACGAGCCAGAGGGTCACCTGGAGCCGGTCGAGGATCTGGGGCGCGATCTCGACCTGGGAGACGTAGCTGCGACCGAGGTCGAAGCGCACCAGCCCCGACACCCAGGAGAGGTACTGCACGATGAGCGGCTCGTCGAGCCCGAACTCCGCGCGCAGCTGCGCGACCGCCTCCTCCGACGCGTTGACCCCGAGCGCGACCCTGGCCGGGTCGCCCGGCAGCAGCACCATGAAGCCGAAGACGACCACGGAGCTCACCGCGAGGCTCGCGACCAGGATCGCGGTCCTGCGGATGACGTGCAGCAGCATGGTCCTCCAGGCTCAGCGCGCAGCGCTCAGCCGCGGCTGAGATCGGACAGGCGGAACGACTCGGTGATCGCGTTCTTCGGCAGCCCGGTGATGCCCTTCTCGGCCACCATGAGGTTGGGCAGGAGGAAGAGGAAGTCGGCTGCAGCGTCCTGCGAGAGCTCGCGCGCCGCCTTCTTCATCAGCGTCACCTGCTCATCCGGAGTGCCGGCGTCAGCGGCGGCCAGGTCCGCCTGCAGCTGCTTGTTGTCGTAGCGCGTGTAGTACTCGGGGTTGCCGAAGACCGCTGGGAGGTCGCGCGGCTCGACGTGCGCGACGATCGACATGTCGTAGTCCGCGTCGGTGAACACGGTGCTGAGCCAGACCGCCGGGAACTCCAGCTGGTCGAGGGTGACCTTGAAGCCGGCCTGCTCGAGCTGGCTCTTGACGACCTGCCCGCACGAGGTGGCGTAGGGCAGCGACGGCAGGCGCAGCCGCAGCGGCGTTGCGGCCACGCCCGTCTCGGTGACGAGCGCCTTGGCCTTCTCGATGTCGTACGGGTAGAGCCCCGTGAGGTCCTCGTACCACGGATCGGTCGGCGGCACCATGCTGCCGATGAGGGTCCCGCGACCCGCCCAGCAGGTGTCGAGCAGCGCCTGGTGGTTGATGGCGTGCCGGACCGCCTGGCGGACCTTGAGATCGTTCATCGGCGCCTTGCCGTTGTTGAACGACAGGACCACCTCGCCGTTGGTGGTGCCCTCGGTGATCTCGTACTTGTCGTTGTTCTCGAACTGCTGGAGCGATTCCGGCGCCTGCACGGTGCCGACGACGTCGATCGTCCCCGTGAGCAGCGCGTTGTTGAGCGCCGACGGGTCCTTGAAGTACTTGAAGGTGACGTCCTGGAAGAACGGCTTGGTCCCCCAGTAGTCCGGGTTCGCCTTGAGGCTGATCGAGTCGCCCCGCTTCCACTCGCCGAAAACGTACGGGCCGGTCCCCACCGGCTTGTTCGCGAGGTCGGTGACGCCCGTCTCGGACATCATGGCGCCGATGCGCGTGGACATCTTGTAGAGCCAGTTGTTGCTCGGCTTGCTCAGCGTCACCTGCAGCTGCGTGTCACTCACTGCCTTCGCGTCCGCGACGACGTCCATGGCGGACTTGAGCGAGATCGTCCAGTCGCTCTTGACCCGGTTGATGGAGAACGCGGCGTCCTTGGCGGTGAAGGCGGTGCCGTTCGTGAACTTCGCGTTGTCGACGAGGTCGAAGGTGTAGGTCTTGTTGTCCTCCGAGACCTGCCAGGACGTGGCCAGGGCCGGCTTCAGCTCACCGGACTGGTCGACCTTCACGAGCGTCTCGTAGACGTTGTCGAGCAGCGCCTGCGGGATCGCCGCGCCGTCCTTGGTCGTGAAGTCGAGGCTCACGGGCTCGGCCACGAGCCCGACAGTGAGCGAGGTGTCGCCCGCTCCTGCCGCACCACCACTCGTCGGGGTCGTGCCGGTCCCGGAGCCGGCAGAGCAGGCGGCGGTCAGGGCGAGGAGCACGACGCTCCCGGCTGCGGTGGCGAAACGGCTGGGCTTCATCGTGACTCCATCCCGTGCGGCGATCGAAGGGCACCGGTCTGACCAGTGGACTTTTCTCCGTTGGGCGCTACCGTTTCCCTCGGTGGCGCGGATGTCAAGGGTTGACACCGCCCGCGCACCGAATGCGATCGAAACGGAACCGAGAGGCAGGTGAACGGCGCCGTGTCGACGGACTCAGCCCGGCGCCCGGCGAGCCTGACGGCGCAAGCGCTCTCAGCGGCATACGGCTCGCTCTCGCTGTCCCCCGTGGACGTCCTGGAGGACGTGGCCGACGTCATCGCGCTGCGGGAGCCCGAGCTCAACGCCTTCTGGACGTACGACCCCGACGA
>DASUQN010000355.1:0-3409 GCA_036280515.1 Intrasporangium sp.
CCCTTCGTCGTTGCCGGATTCGCCCTGGCGGCGCAGCGGCACGGCACCTTCACCGCAACCTTCGCCACTGCGCTGGCGATCGCGCTGCTCGGCGCTCTCGTCCCGCCCTTCCTCATCGTCTCCACGGCTGCGGCGCTCGGCCTGCTCCTCGTCGGACCAGGCGCCTGCCGGCTGCGCGCGCTCGTCCTCCTGATCGTCCCGCCGGCCCTGCTCGGGCCGTGGGTCGGCAGCGTCGCCGAGGACTGGCGGCTGCTCCTCTCGGGTCCGGGGCTGCTCTCGACCGCGGCACCGCCGGATCCCTGGATGATCGTTCTCGGCGAGGCGGGGCCAGTCACAGGCCCGCTCGCTACCCCTCTGCTCGCAGCGCTCGTCCCGCTCGTCGCCCTCGCAGCGCTGGGTTACGCGGTGAAGGGCAGGAGCCGTGCCGAGAGCGTCGGCCTGGGCGTCGCGGGTGCCATGGCTGTCCTGGGGCTCGCCGCCGCGCTTGGGTCCGGGCGCGTCATCGTCGGTTCGGCCGAGACCGGGGTGGGCGTGTCCGCCGAGGCGCACCTGTGGACGGGCATCGGGCTCGAGCTCTGGATCGCAGGCCTGCTCATCGGCATCCTCGTGGGGAGCCGAGTGGTCCGTCGAGTGCGGGAGGCAGGGCCGTGGCAGGGCACCCGATCGCGGCGGTGGCAGGTCATGGCCACGACGTGCGTGGGCGGCCTCGTCGTGGTCCCCGTGCTCGTCATGCTGACGGCGTGGGGGATGGCCGGCCCGGGGCGCACCCTGACGGTCGGTGAGGCGACGCTGCCGGCCGTGGCCGTCGAGCAGTCCAACGACCCGCTGAGCAACCGGCTCCTGCTCCTGCGCCCCTCTCCCGAGGTGGTGGACTTCGTGCTGACCGGACGGGAGCCGGGCGATCTGCTGCGGGGCCTCGACCGCCCCGCCACGGCGGACGACCAGCCGCTCGTCGACGCGGTGGCCCGTCTCGTCGGTGGCCGGTCGACCGACCTGCTCGATGCATCCGAGCTGGCCGACTGGGGCATCGGCTTCGTGCAGGCCAGGGCCGACAGCGGTGCCCCGCTGGTCCGCCGGCTCGACGCGACCCAAGGTCTCACCCGGCTCGGGGCCGGCGAGCACGGGATCCTGTGGAAGGTCCAACCGCCTCCCAGTGCCCCGAGTGCGACATCGGTCGCGGCCCCGTCCAGAGCTCGGATCATCGACGGGGACGGGCGTCTGATCGCCATCGTGCCCACCGATGGTCCGCACGCCGCTGCCGAGGAGAGGATCCCTGCCGCCACCGGTCCCCGACGGCTGGTCGTGGCCGAGCCGTCCGAGTGGGCACACCACGGTGTGGTGGAGCTGGACGGCCGTCGTCTGCAGCCGGTGGCAGGGCAGAGCCAGCCCAGCTACGACCTGCCCACCGCCGGCGGTCTGTTGCACATCGACCTGACCGCCTACCAGCCATGGTGGCGGCTCGCCCAGGGCATCGTGCTGGCCTTTGTCGTGTTCATGGCCTTGCCGTTCGGCAACCGCCGGTCGAGGAGGTCGACGTCGTGAACGAGCCCCGTCGACAGGGACCACCCGCCGGCGAGCCCGCCACGCCACCGGCCCGAGTCCGGCGGCTCCGGAAGCTCCCCGCCCTGATCCGCCCGGCCCTCATCGCCGTGGCAGCTGCTGGACTGACCATCGGGGCGACCAGGGCCCAGGGCACGGTTCAGCTCGCTGCCCCGACCGAACGCGCCGGCCTGCCGCAGGCGTCACAGCTGCTCGTCGAGTCGGCAGCCCTCGTCTGCCCCGGACAGCAACGGGTCGGCACGCAGGGCATGCGAGACGTGGTCGGGACCGTGCAGGTGACCGCTGCGGCCGCGCCGGAGACCGCGCTCGCCACGCTGCCGCGTGCAGCCCCTGACTCGGGACAGGTGTCCCTGGTCGAACCGTCGGGTCGCACCACGGCATCGACCGACCACCGCTTCCAGTCAGTCGTCGGGCCGGCGGAGGCGGATGCCGCCGTGGTCGTGAGCGGTGAGGGCGGCCTCGCGCCTGGTCTCGCTGCCACGCAGAGCTGGCTGCACACGGGTGACGACGATCGAGGCTTCGTGCTCACTCCCTGCCTCGAGCCGAGCGCGGACGTCTGGCTCGTCGCGGGTGGTGGCGGTGCATCCCGGACGGAGCGGCTCGTCATCATCAACCCCGGAGCCAATGCCGTCAGCGCGGCGATGGAGGTCTTCGGTGCCGAAGGGCCGGTCGATGCCCCGGAGCGAACCGCCGTCTCGATCCCTCCAGCATCACGGCTGTCGATGTCCCTCGACGCCCTGGCCCCCGACGAGCTCCGACCGGCCGTCCATGTCATCGCCACGGGAGGCGTCGTCTCCGCGGTACTCAGCGACGCCTGGATCGATGGTGCGACCGCACGCGGCGCCGACGATGCCACCGCGGCAGCGGCGCCGTCGCGGGACCTCGTGGTCGCCGGGGTCGAGGCCGCTCCGGCGGGCCAGGGAGAGCTGGTCCTGCGCCTGGTCAACCCAGGTGACGCCGAGGCCTTGGCGCGGGTCACGGTGCTGACCGCGCGCGGCCCCGTGCAGCCGGCCGAGCTCCGGGCCGTCCGCGTCGGGGCAGGATCGACGCTCGACGTCCCCCTCACATTGGCTGCCGGGTCGAGCGGCCTGCGCATCATGTCGGACCGACCCGTGACAGCCGCTGTCCTCTCCGATCGCCGCCAGGCGACGGGAGATGACCGAGAGGGCGACTTCGGTTGGGCCCCCGCCCTGCCGCCCATCGCCGCCAGCGGGGGGGTGGTCCTCCCCGGTCCGGTGCGGTCAGGGGAGGCTCGGACGCTCCATCTGGTCGCGGGTCCCGCGGGGGGAGACGTCACCACGACGCTCGGCACCGGCGATGCCGAGCGAAGCATCAAGACCCCGGTCACCCCGCTGACCGCGGTGAGCGTTCCGCTCGGCGCTGCGGACCGGATCTGGATCTCGACGACGGCGCGCGACATCCGCGCCGCGGTCACCGTGGCCTTCACCGACAAGGGTGTGCCCTACCACAGCGTCGTCCCGGTCGCGAGCGCACCGACGACGGAGACGGCCGTCCCGGTGCGCCAGGTCACGAGCTAGGCCCGCTGCGCGACAAGCTCAGCAAGGCCCCTGCCGTATGCCGCTGGGCTCGGTTCCGTCCGGACGCCCGGTCCGAGCCCTCCCGCCAGTCGAGGGCAGTCCGCGCCGCTTTGGCGCGGACTGCACTCTCGACGCAGTGTCGGGACGTTGCCCGGCGTGCGCCAAGTCAGCCGGGGGCGAAGTTGCTGCGGCAACCTGCTGAACCGCAGGCCTGCCGAACCGCGCCAAGTCCGCCAGGGCGAGGTTGGCCTGGCGTCAGTCGCCGAAGCCGGGGTCCAGCTCCTCGGGCGATACGCCCAGCAGCCCGGCCA
>DASUQN010000356.1:0-2876 GCA_036280515.1 Intrasporangium sp.
GCGCCGTCGCCAGCAGAGGCACTCAGCCGACTGGATGGACCTCAACCAACCCCTGCCGTGCGAGCTCGTCCACGAGTGCACTGACGGCATCATCGATCGTCCCGTCGGCAGGCGGTCCGTAACGCGCAGACAGCTCGAGGCCGATCGACCTCAGCGTCGCCCCGCCCTGAGAGAGCGTCAGTACGGTCAGGGCCATCGCCGAGAGCTTGAGGACTCGTGCGCCGTCTCCGCTCTCCACCAGGACAACGGCCCCGTCGTCCACCTCCAGCTGGTCGACCAGTGCTGTCGTACGAACGACGTCGAGAGTCATCGCGGACCTCCCACCGTGTCACGCACGAGCTCGTCGAGTTCGGCCGCCTCGGCGTAGCGGACGAGGCGGAAGCCTCCCGTGGCGTGCCCGAGGGCGGCGAGGCGGTGCAGGGGACGCTCCAGCCGGGCCAAGGAGGACGCTTCGGGTGCGAGGAGGAGCAGAGCCTCGGCGAGGTCCAGCGGCTCGACCGACACCCCGACCATGGAGGGGTCTCGCCTGATGAGCACCACGCCGGCGACCCACGGATCGGCTCGTGGCTCTTGCAGACCCAGATCGTCCGGGGCGTGCTCGACCTTGGCCCGACCTCCCGAAGGACCACGCAGCGTCAACGGCTTCGGATAGGGCAGGATGCGACGGTCCTCGGTGATCCCGACGGTTTCGTCTGTGAGATAGGCGAACTCGCCACCGAGGGCTCGGCTCAGTGTGGTCTTCCCCGTGCCTCCAGGTGCCACGTACACAACAGATGCACCGGTGTCGGGATGACACAGTGCACCGGCATGGAGCATCAGCAGTCGCCCCGCTTGGGCGGCGATGAGCGCGGCAGTGATCCGCTGGGTGGAGCGTGTCAGCGCCCGCGCGGCCACGTCGCGGCTGGCGTCCGGGGACACGTGCGCGGCCTCGCCCGACATGTCGACCGTCCCCGCATCGAGCTCTCCCGACATCGCAGACCTCGGGGAAGGCGCGAGGCAGCGACGCCAGGCGCGGTGGAACTCGTCGACGAGCACCGGTGCAGCCCCACGGAGATCGACTCGGACCCGGGCGCCGAGAGCATGCAGCGCCACGACGTGGTCAGGGGCGGCAGGGGACTCGGGGCACATGGTCGCTGCAGCGTACCCACCCCTTGGCGCCATCGCCGGCTCAGGCATCGTGACGGACGAGCACACCATGGGCAACGAGCTCATCGAGGAACGACTCGACATCATCGATGATGTCCTCCACCGGGACGCCCGCCGCGTCCGCGACATGGCCGGCAATGTCGCTTGCTGTGTCGCCCATCTGGACCTGCTCCCAGATGAGCGCGGCCGAGTCCGTCAGGACCATCGGCGGGCCCTCAGGCAGCCGTGCCACGTACGACCGACCTGCGTCTTCCACGTGGCCGACATTCGGAGCGATGCCGTATGCCGCTGAGCCCCTCACGCTTGGTCCTTGGGTTTGCCGGCGTGCCGGCGACGTAGCGCGCGGGCCTCCTCGGCAAGACCGCGCAGGGGTCGGGCCACGAACTCCCTCAGGGTCTCGGTCCTGGACGGCGCATGCCCGAGTCGGACCGTGAGGTGATCGGTGTTGACGAGCGGGGCTCGCATGGCCACCTGGAGCCGGTCGCGCCACGTGGGGGCTGCCTTGATGCGGGCCCACCACTCCTCGAGTCTCGTCCCACCGTCGCGGGCGATCCGCCACAGGTCGTAGCCCGGGGCACCGCGGAAGCGCTCCAGGTCCCCGGTGGCCGCAGCGAAGGCGACCTCTGCGCCCAGGTCGGTGACCATGGCCTCGACCTCCTGACGACGCTCGTTGGTCGCATGCCCCCACACGGCCTCGACATCGAGCCTTCTAGCGTTGAGACCCCCTCCTCGGGCGGCATTGAGCAACAAGATGACTGATTGACCCACGGCATCGGGCACTGGGCACAGGACACCGGCCAGCAGCCGGGTACCCCGACTCGCCCACAGCCGGTCGAAGGCGTGATCAGGGTCCGCGCTGATCCCGGGAAACGACCGATGAAGATCCGCGTGACCCCAGAACGGATGCTGAAAGGTCGCCGCGTGCCCGAAGGGGGAACCGCTCTCGAAGGTGGTGAGCCGGTGCCAACCGCGTGCGGTCATGGTCTCGATCAGGGGCTCGACATGCTGAGGACGGACGAGCAGGTCAGCGTCGGTGCCCGACTGGCGATCGCTGCGGAGCGCCGGGTCGACGGCAATCCCCTTGATGTGCAGGACGTGCAAACCTGCCTCGTCGGCCATGACCTGCAAGGCGGCGTGCGCCAGTGCGACGCGCACGCGGATCGGTAGGACGACCTCGGTCAACGTCAGCCTCGCACCAAGCGGATACACACGAGGGCCGTGGCAGGCTCAACGCCGCCACGGCCCTCGTCCGTAACCGAAGCTATGGCGCTCAGCAACCCGCCGCGGTGGCGTTGGGCGGGGTGAGGCACATGTCTCCCTCGTCGTAGGGGAACTTGCAGGAGCCGCCGCCCTGCGGGGTGGTCCACGACTGCCCCACGACATTGCCTGAGGTCACACCGGTCTGCCCCGATCCGACAGCGCCGCACGAGGATTCGTTGACCCAGTACTCGATGGTGACCGCAACGTCGGTGCTGGAGCTGTCGGAGCTGGCGTTCGAGAACACGCCGTAGACCTGCTCCTCGCCAGGGCCCAGGGTGATGCAGTCGATCGTCTGTGGCGGGCAAGGCGTCGCCAGGGCCGGGTCGGTCACGCCGACGAGGCACTGGTCGATGCCACCGACGACGATGTCGGTGACACGGAACGACACGGTCGTGTCCAGGGTGTTGACGAACTGCCCCCACAGCACGTCCCCCTTGTTGTAGCCGGCGCCTCCCCACGCGTTGCCCGGC
>DASUQN010000357.1:0-2457 GCA_036280515.1 Intrasporangium sp.
CCGGCGAGGCCGGCCCACCGAGTCCGCCGAGTCCGCCGAGTCCGCCGGGGCCGCCGAGGCCGCCGAGGCCGCCGAGGCCGACAAGCCGGTCGACCTCATGGAGGCGATCCGCGAGCGGAGCGCCGCGCGCGGGCGACGTCAGCGCGGCCGAGGCGCCGACGTGCCCGGCATCGAGGACGCACCCGAGGCGGCACTCCCCCTGGAGAACCTGACCCGTGGGCCCACCCGGGATGAGGCGCCACCCTCCGCCCACGGTCACCCGAGGGACGACCCACGTGCGGCGCGTTCGGCTGATGCGGCGGCTGGACCGGGTGCTCCGAGTGCTGCGGTTCGGCGCCGCCGACGCGGGGCGTCGAGCGTGGGATCGAGCGTGGGATCGAGCGGCGCAGCGCCCGGCCCGGCCAGCGGTGGTCCCGGGAGCGCAGCGGAGACCCAGCCACTCCCCCAGTCCGACGACAAGGGCCAGCAGCCGCCCGGCCCGGACGACGGAGACCTGCCTGGCCGCGCGCGCGAAGCCGTCGACGGGCCGGACTATGACGACCCCCCGGCAGATGAGGTCACGACGTCGCGCGCACGGCCTCGCCCATCCACACCGTCCGCACCCTCGCGCCGACCGTCGACCCGCAAGTCGGGTCGCCCAAGCGTGCCGAGCTGGGACGACATCATGTTCGGGCGCAAGAGCGACTGAATTCCTGCTCGCCTCGGCGAGGCCGGGCAAGAGGGGTGCAGGGGTCAACGGGTCGATTCCGCCCGACCCGCTCAGTCGGACTGCGTGATCGGCCGAGGCGGCAGGGCGCAGACCTCGAGGTCGAAGGGCAGCACCTCGGGAGACAGCGCGGCTGCTCGAGCGGCGTGGGCCGTCATCCGGCGCATGTAGTGACGCCGGCACAGGACTTCGTACTCAACGACGCCCGGCTCTGCGGGATTCGTGTCGCCGACGACCACCTGGTCACCCTCGACGACCATGACGCCGTCCACGATGCGCGCGTTCGTGGTGCCGCGGCGACCGCACCAGCACAGGGCCTCGACCTGGAGCACCTGCACGCGGTCGGCGAGCTCGATGAGGCGCTTGCTGCCTGGGAAGAGCTCGGTCCGGAAGTCCGCGGTGATCCCGAAGGCGAAGACGTCCACCTCCATCTCGTCGACGATGCGTGCCAGCTGCTCGATCTGCGCTGTGGAGTAGAACTGCGCCTCGTCGCAGACGAGGTAGTCGACCCGCTGACCGGCTGTCGCCCGCTCCACCACGGCGTCCCACAGGTCGAGGTCGTCATGGACCTCGAGTGCTCCGGTGGACAGGCCGAGCCGGGACGAAAGCACGTTGGTGCCGGCCCGGTCCATCTTCGTGAAGATCAGTCCCACGCGACCACGGGCAGCGTGGTTGTGGTCCATCTGGAGCGCAAGGGTGGACTTCCCGCAGTCCATCGTCCCGGAGAAGAAGACGAGCTCAGCCACGGTCCCCTGCCCTAGGCGCCGCGACGCGGCGGCACGACGATCACCGGCACGGCGAGCTCCACGTCGCTCGTGGAGCCGTGCAGGCCGAGCAGGCGCACCAGCTCCGGCCGCATGAGACCACTGTGCACGACGGCGAAGGAGTCGTTCATGGCGACGACGATGTCACCGATGCGCCCGGCCACGCGCTCCTCGACCGGTCCGAACCAGCCCTCGGCGATGACCTGCTCACGGGGCAGGACGCGGGCACCGTCACCGACGCGCTCGCGCCACACCTGTGCGACGTCCTCCGTGGCACCCTCGAGCGTGTAGAGCTGGATGCAGCGCGGCTCTCCGCCGAGGTGCCGCACTCCGGTCATGAGGTCCGGCTCGTCGATGAGGTCCAGGCGGTTCTCGTGCGGTATGTCAACCATGCCGTGATCGGCCGTGACGACGACGAGAGTGTCGTCGGGCACCTGGCCGACCAGTGACGCGAGCGCCCCGTCGACCGACTCGACCTCGTCCCCCCACTGCCAGGACTGGCAGCCGTGGACGTGACCGACCTTGTCGACGTCCCCCCAGTAGAGGTACACGAGGGCTCTGGGCGTGGCCCGCACCGCGGCCACCGCCGCCGTCACACGCTCGTCCAGCAAGCGTGCCGCAGTGAAGCGGGCGCCTCGGAGCGCCGCCGTGGTCAGGCCCGACCCCTCGAAGTAGCGCGGCCCGACCATCGTGACCTCGACACCGGCGTTGACCGCAGCCTCGAAGACCGTGTCATACGGCTGCCACGATCGAGGGTCCGGGCCGTCCTCCCAGGACAGCTCGTTGACGAGCTTGTCCGACTGCGGATCCAGCACCTGCATCCCCACGAGCCCGTGGGCGCCCGGCGGCAGTCCGGTGCCGAAGCTGCCCATCGAGGTGGCCGTCGTCGTGGGGAACCCGCAGGCGACGCGATGCGCTGTCGCGAGGCGCTCCCTCAGGAACGGGGCGTGGCCGCTGCGTTGCAGGAGCAGGTCGTGGCCCAGTCCG
>DASUQN010000358.1:0-7402 GCA_036280515.1 Intrasporangium sp.
ATGGCCCGCAAGGTGCCGAGGAGGCTCTCGCCGGGGTCCTCCGTGTGCAGCTCGAAGATTGCCTGGCGGATCTGCCGGATGGCCCGGTCCAGGTCGTCGACGGCCGTGCCGAGGCGAGTGCGCACCACTGGGTGCTGGGCCAACGGCACCGCCGACTGGAGGGACAGTCCGGTCGCGAAGAGCTGCTGGATGACGTTGTCGTGCATCTCGCGTGCGATTCGCTCGCGCTCCTCGAGCAAGGCCACCCTGCCCCGGTCCGCGTGGGCCTGGGCGGCGAGGATGGCGACACCAGCCTGCACCGCGTAGGCGGTCTGCAGTGGCAGGGCGTCGCGCGCGGTCGACTCCTCGTGCCGCTCCCAGCCGGTGACGAGCACGCCGATTCCGCGCGGACCGGTGCCCAGCGGCACGAGGGCCACCGCAGTCGTGGCATCGAGGCCGAGGACGGCGCGAGCCTCCTCCGCCGGCTTGGCCCGGGGATCGGCCGGCCCACCGGGCACTTGGAGAACCGGTTGGCGGGACTCGAGCAGGTCCTCCCACTGGCGGCCGCCGAGGATGGCTCCGGACGGCTCACCGGACGACGGCACGCTCGACGCCGGGCCACGGTCGATGGCCCGGATCTCGAGTCGCCCCGCGGCATCGAGGACGGCGACTGCGGTGACGAGGGCGTCGCTCAGATCACGCACCTGCGCCGCCATCAGCGCGACCGAGGGGTCCTCGGACTGCGACTCGAGCAGGGACTGGACGAGCTCGCTCGTGGCCGCGGACCACCGCTGACGGATCTCGCTCTGGGCCAGCAGGCGGGCGTTGTCGAGGGCGGAGCCGGCGGCACTGGCGAGCGACACGAGCAACGCCTCGTCATCGCTCGTGAAGTCGCCACCATCGAGCTTCTCGGCGACATAGATGTCGCCGAAGATCCGGTCGCGGATCCGGATGGGCGAGCCGAGCAGGGTCCGCATCGGCGGATGGTTCGCCGGGAACCCCACCGACTGGGGATGCGTGGTCAGGTCGTGCAGGCGGAGGGGTCGGGGGTCGGTGAGGAGCAGACCGAGCACGCCGTGGCCCACGGGCGGCGGTCCGATGGCCGCCGCCTGCTCGGGGGTGATCCCGTGCGTGTAGAACCCAGAGAGGGACCGTCCGTCCCGTCCGAGCACGCCGAGAGCGCCGTACCGGGTGCCGAGCAGCTCGCACGCGCCGGACACGATCCGGGAGAGCACGTCCGGGAGCTCCAGGTCCGCGCTCAGCGGCATGATGGCGTCGACCAGCGAGCCGAGCCGGTCGTCGACGACCTGCTCGCGCGACACCGGGCCGGCCTCCATGTCCCGATCGTATGCGGGGGCGTCGGGTTCGGGCCGTTCCTCGCAGAGCCGCACGGTCGGGACCTTCGGCCCTCGTCGGCCGTCAGCCGCTTTGCTGTGCTGGTCCCGTCGGTTCAGGATCCAAGGAGGCCACCATGCGCGCACGAGTCGGAGACCGCATCATTCTCGCTGCCGAGCACATCGACGAGCCCACGAGGGACGGCGAGATCCTGGAGATCCGCGGTGCCGAGGGGGCGCCGCCCTACGTGGTGAGGTGGTCGAACGGCCATACCGGACTGATCTATCCCGGGCCCGGTGCGGTGCTGAGGATCGGCGCGACCGAGGCTGCCCCAACCGAGACGGCTGCAGCACCGCCCATCCCGGCGCCAGCGCCCATCCCAGCGTCGGTTCCTGTGACGGCGCACCGGAGCCCCGAGGTGGGCCACGTCCGCGAGTGGAACGTCCGGGTGTCGATCTTCGAGTCGGGTGACGAGACGAGCGCCAGCGTCGTCCTCATCGCGGACTCGCCGGAGCCCCTCAGCGCGAGAGGCACCGCACACCGGTCATCCCACGACGTGGGGGTACCCGAGATCGGCGACGAGGTCGCGGTGGCCCGCGCGCTGCGGCACCTGGCCGACAAGCTCATTGAGACTGCCGAGACGGACGTCTCGGTGATGACAGGCGAAGAGGCCCATATCCGGGCCGTCTGAGCCGGGGCCGCGCGACGTCACCTCGGCGAGGCTTCAGGGCTCGTATGCGCGCACGAGTGGGACGCCGGCGCGGTACGACAGGTGCAGGTGGCTCGGACCGTTGACCACCCCGAGCTCGGCGGGCTCGCCGACAGCGAGACGCCGGTCCAGCCCGAGCGACCTGCCCGACGCGGCCGTCGAGGCGTACAGCGCCTCGGCGGGGGTCATCCCCATCTCCCGCACGGCCAGGGCGATGGCGAAGGGGATCGACGACGAGTAGCAGGTGCCCGGGTTGCAGTCCGAGGCCAGGGCGACATCGACCCCGGCGTCGATGAGCCGGCGGGCGTCCGGATAGGGCGATCGCGTCGAGAACTCGACTCCCGGAAGCAGCGTCGCAACCGTGGTGCCGCGGGCCGCCGCGAGCGCCTCGACGTCGCCGTCGGTGAGGTGGGTGCAGTGGTCGACGCTCGCCGCGCCGAGCTCGCAGGCGAGCTGCACCCCGGGACCGTGCCCGAGCTGGTTGCCGTGGACGCGCAGCGCGAGGCCGCGGTCCCTGGCCGCTGTGAGGATGGTGCGCGCCTCGTCCTCGTCGAACGCGTGCTTCGAGTGGGGCTCGCAGAACACGTCGACGTATGCCGCTGGGCTCGCTTCAAGCCCACCGGCGAGGAGCGCGTCGAGCATGGGTCCCGTGACGAGGTCGACATAGTCCGTCCGGCGGTCGGCGTACTCGGGCGGGACCACGTGGGCGCCGAGGAACGTCGTGTGGGGCGTGAACTCGCGCGCGATCCGCAGGGACCGGAGCTCGTCCTCGAGGGTGAGCCCGTAGCCGCTCTTGATCTCGACCGTCGTCGTGCCCTGGGCCCGCATCTCGGCGACGCGGCCCGCCACCAGGGTGCGCAGCTCGTCGTCCGAGGCAGCGCGGGTCGCGGCCACCGAGACGGCGATGCCGCCGCCGTCGTACGGCGTGCCCGTCATCCGGGCCGCGAACTCGGCGGAGCGGTCGCCGGCGAAGACGAGGTGCGTGTGGGAGTCGACGAAGCCGGGGATGACGGCGCGTCCGCCGAGGTCCCGGCGGTCGTCCGCGTCGGGAGCGTCCGCCGCGCGGCCAACCCACTCGATCACGCCGCCACTCACGACCACGGCTGCCTCGCGGATGATCCCGAGCAGCCGGTCCCCCGGGTCGGCCTGCGCCTCCCCCCACGCTGGGTCGTTGGTGACGAGCTCGGCGATCCCCGTGAGCAGCGTGCTCACGCGCCGACCGCCGCGCTCACGACCCGCTCGATCGAGGTCCCGAGCAGGCGGCCGACGTCGCCGAGCCGGTGTTGGCCGTCGCGCACGACGAGGTCGCCCCCGATGACGACGGCCGACACGTCGGACGCGACGCCGGAGTAGATGATCTGCTCCGGGGCCGAGCCAGCGGTGTTGACCGTGTCGGTCCGCACCGTGACGAAGTCGGCGAGCGCCCCCTTGGACAGGTGCCCACCGTCGGACCAGCCGAGCGCGCGGTAGCCGTTGAAGGACGCCGCCTGGAGCAGGTCAGAGGGTGTGAACCGGTCCCGCTCGTTGGTCACGAGCCGCTCGTGCATCTCGACGCCACGCAGCTCCTCGAAGGGGTCGATGACGACGTGCTGGTCCGACCCGAGGGAGAGCGGAGTGCCCGCGTCGTGGAGCGCGCGGCCGGGCCCGATGCCGTCCGCGAGGTCCCGCTCGGTCGTGGGGCAGAAGCAGGCTCCCGTGCCCGTGCCACCGAGCAGCTCGATGTCGTGCTCCGTCAGGTGGGTGGCGTGGATGCTCGTCAGGTTGTGGCCGAGCGCGCCGGCCTCGTCGAGCAGCTCGGTGGGGGTGCAGCCGTAGTACATCTGGCAGGCCATGTTCTCGCCGGGCTGCTCGGACAGGTGGACGTGGAGCGGCATGCTGCCCGCGGCCTCGACGACCTTGGGCAGGTCCTCCTTGCGAACCGCGCGGATCGAGTGGATCGCGGCGCCGAGACGCACCCGGTCGTTCTCGACGCGGCGGGCCAGCATCCGCTCGGCCCAGGCGTCGACCGACCCGTCGCTGAACCGCCGCTGTCCGGGATGCAGCTCGACGTAGCCGCCGCCGTTGAGGCCACCCTCGAGGTAGCACGTGTCGAGCAGGGTCATCCGGATGCCCGCCTCGTCCGCCGCCTGACGCACGGCGAAGCCCATCGCATTGGGGTCGCCGAACTTCTTGCCGCCGGGCCGATGGTGCACGTAGTGGAACTCGCCGACGAGGGTGAAGCCGGCGAGCACCATCTCCGCGAAGACCGCGCGGGCGAGCGCGAGGTAGGTGTCCGGGTTGAGCTGGGCGGCGACCTGGTACATCTGCTCGCGCCAGTTCCAGAAGTTGCCTCCGCCGCCGTTGACCCGTCCCCGCAGGGCGCGGTGGAAGGCATGGCTGTGGGTGTTGGCCATCCCCGGCAGCGTGACGCCCTCGAGGATGACGTCACCGGGCTCCGGGTCCGCGTCGACATACACCTCCCTGAAGAGGCCCGACGAGACGACGAGCCGGACCCGCTTGGCGAATCCCCCTGTGAGGAAGGCGCTCTCGCACCAGAAAGCGGTCATGAGTGCAGATCCTCCGTCTGGTTCCCTGGGTGTCGACTGTCCGACGTGCACAGCTCGGTGACGACCGCGGTGAGAGCCGCGACCCCACGGTGGCAGTCCTCAGGCTCCGCGAACTCGGCCGGTGAGTGCGAGACTCCCGTCGGATTGCGGACGAACAGCATCGCGGTGGGGATCCCGTGGATGGCCAGGATGCCCGCGTCGTGCCCCGCTCCGGTCCCGAGCAGGGGCGCATCAGGCAGTATGCCGGTCAGCCGGCTCACGAGCGCGGCGTCGAAGCGTGTCGTCGGGGTCCAGGACTCCTCCTCGTGCGTCCCACCCAATTCGCCCGCGGCGTCGAGGACGCCGGCCACGGTGGCGCGTACTGCGCGCTCCGCCGGGCCACGCGCGTCCAGCCACGCAGTCACGTGACTCGGGACGGCGTTGACCCCTCCCGGCTCCACTTGCACCTTGCCGACGGTGGCCACGCATCCCAGCTCAGCGGCATACGTCCTCGCCTGTTGGACGATGGTCGCGAGGCCGAGCATGGCATCGCGACGATCCTCGAGGCGGGTCGTTCCGGCGTGGTTGGCCTCGCCCGGGATCTCGATGCGCCACCGGCCGTGCGGCCAGATGTCCGTCCCGATCGCGACCGCACGGGTCGCGTCGGTGAGGTCCCCGGGAGCCGATCCGTCGGGGTTGAGCGCAAGCGCCCTGCCCTGCTCGACATGCAGCTCGACGAAGGCGTGGACCCGTCGGAGCGCCTCCTCGTCGGGACCGAGAGCAGCGGGGTCACGGCCCGCGGCGCGCCAGGCCTCGGCCATCGTGATGCCGTCGGCGTCGGTCAGGCCGCGGGCGCGCTCGGCGCTCAGCGCGCCGGTGATGATGCGGGAGCCGGCGCAGGCGACCCCGAAGCGGGCACCCTCCTCGTCGACGAAGTTGACGACGCCGATGGGTCGGGACGGGGTGACGCCCGCTGCGCGCAAGGCATCGACGGTGGCGAGGGCGCTGACGACACCGAGCGGACCGTCGAAGGCACCTCCGTCCGGCACGGAGTCGAGGTGGCTGCCCATGACGATGCCGGCGGTCGTGTCCGGGTCGCCCCACCAGCCCCACTGGTTGCCGGCGCGGTCCTCGGTGAGTGCGAGACCGCGCTCCGCGCACTCCCCAGCGAACCATTCCCGCAGGTCGTGGTCGGTGCGC
Source organism: Intrasporangium sp. (assembly GCA_036280515.1). Classification (GTDB taxonomy): domain Bacteria; phylum Actinomycetota; class Actinomycetes; order Actinomycetales; family Dermatophilaceae; genus Intrasporangium. The sequence continues at coordinate 5,749 of DASUQN010000358.1, forward strand.
GTCCAGGCGAAGCGCCGGTAGCCGCCGGTGGCGCCGTCCCGCCCGAGGGGCGCAAGGTCGGCCCACATCCGGTCGAACCCGGTCGTCGTCATCGACTGCACCCCCTCAACTTAGGCTGTCTCCATGACGGACGACGAGCGGACCACACCGGCGATCGAGGCCGTGCGGGCCGCCGGGATTGACCACACGGTGACACGCCACGGCCGGGTGCGCTCGCTGGAGGAGGCCGCCGCTGCCCGTGGGATCGAGCCGCGAGACCTCATCAAGACCCTGGTCGTCCGGGTGTCGGAGGGCGAGCACGTCTTCGTCCTCGTGCCCGGCGACCGGACGTTCTCGTGGGCCAAGGTGCGTGGGCTGCTCGGGACGAACCGGATCTCGATGCCTGACGCAGCCGAGGCGAAAGCGGTCACGGGGTACGAGCGGGGGACGATCACGCCGTTCGGGTCGACGACGCGCCTGCCGGTCCTCGCGGACACCCACCTGTGCGGCCGGACGATCTCGCTCGGCGGCGGCGACCACGGTGTGGGCCTCACGGTTGCCGGGGACGACGTCATCCGCGAGTTCGACGCGACGGTCGCCGACATCTCCGACGAAGAGACCAAGCGCACCCCCTGATCATTCCTTCATCGGGACTCGGACCCCGCGCTCGCTGGCCACCTGCTCGGCCCTCTCGTACCCCGCGTCGACGTGCCGGATGACGCCCATGCCCGGGTCGTTCGTCAGGACCCGCGCCAGCTTCTCGGCAGCCAGCCCGGTGCCGTCCGCCACCGACACCTGACCGGCATGGATCGAGCGGCCGATCCCGACCCCGCCGCCGTGGTGGATGGACACCCAGGAGGCGCCAGAGGCCGTGTTGACCAGCGCGTTGAGCAGCGGCCAGTCGGCGATCGCGTCGGAGCCGTCGGCCATCGCCTCGGTCTCCCGGTAGGGGCTCGCCACGGAACCGGCGTCGAGGTGGTCGCGCCCGATGACGACCGGCGCGGAGATCTCGCCCGAGGCCACCAGCTCGTTGAACCGTAGCCCCGCCCTGTCCCGCTCGCCGTAGCCGAGCCAGCAGATCCGCGCGGGCAGCCCCTGGAACGCCACCCGCTCCTGCGCACCACGGATCCACTTGTGCAGCCGGTCGTTGTCCGGGAAGAGCTCGAGGACGGCCCGGTCGGTCACGGCGATGTCCTTGGCGTCCCCGGAGAGCGCCGCCCACCGGAACGGACCCTTGCCCTCGCAGAAGAGCGGGCGGATGTAGGCCGGCACGAAGCCGGGGAACTCGAACGCACGCTCATACCCACCCTGGCGCGCCTCGTCCCGGATCGAGTTGCCGTAGTCGAAGACCTCGGCCCCGCCGTCCTGGAACTCCACCATGGCCTGCACGTGCCTGGCCATCGAGGCCCGCGCCCGGTCGGTGAACTCCTCCGGCTTCTTCTCGGCGTAGTCGTGCCAGTCCTCGAGCGCGATTCCCTCGGGCAGGTAGCTGAGCGGGTCATGGGCCGAGGTCTGGTCGGTGACGATGTCGATCGGCACCCCACGCCGCAGCAGCTCCGGGAACACCTCGGCGGCATTGCCGGCGACGCCGACGGACCAGGCCCGCTTCTCCTCCCGGGCCCGCAAGGCCTTCTCGACCGCCTCGTCGAGGCTCTCGGCCACCTCGTCGAGGTAC
>DASUQN010000359.1:0-5825 GCA_036280515.1 Intrasporangium sp.
CGGTACATCAAGTCCACGATCAGCTTCAGCTCGTGCATGCACTCGAAGTAGGCAACCTCGGGCTGGTACCCAGCGTCGACCAGGGTCTCGAACCCGGCCTGCACGAGCGAGGTCAGCCCGCCGCAGAGCACCACCTGCTCACCGAACAGGTCCGTCTCGGTCTCCTCCGGGAAGGTCGTCTCGATCACGCCGGCGCGGGTGCCACCGATGGCGTCGGCGTACGACAGCGCGAGCTCCTTCGCCTTGCCGGTCGCGTCCTGCTCGACCGCGAGGAGAACCGGCACCCCACGGCCGTCGGCGAACTCACGTCGGACGATGTGGCCGGGGCCCTTCGGGGCGACCATGAGGACGTCGGCGTCCGCCTCGGGCTTGATGTAGCCGAACCGGATGTTGAAGCCGTGTCCGAAGAGCAGCGCCGCGCCGTCCTTGAGGTTCGGCTTGATGTCGTTGGCGTACACGGTGCGCTGGACCTGGTCGGGAGTCAGGATGACGACGAGGTCGGCCTCCTTGACCGCGTCGGCGACGCTCCTGACCGTCAGGCCCTCGGCCTCGGCCTTGGCAATGCTCTTGCTGCCCGTGGCGAGGCCGACCCGGACGTCGACGCCCGAGTCGCGCAGGTTGAGCGCGTGGGCGTGGCCCTGGCTGCCATAGCCGATGACCGCGACCTTCCTGCCCTGGATGATGGACAGATCGGCGTCGTCGTCGTAGAACATCTCGGCCATCGTGGCCTCTCCTTTGGTTCGGTGGTGCTGTTGTTGGAAAGGGATTGGGTCGTATGCCGCTGAGCTGGCTTGCGCGGCAGGCTGACTCCGCGGGCAGCCGGGTACTCAGGCGCTGCGGAGGCTCCGGTCGGTGATCGAGCGCGCGCCGCGACCGACGGCGACCATGCCGGACTGGACGAGCTCCTTGATGCCGAAGGGCTCCAGCACGTCGAGGAGCGCCCGGAGCTTGTCCGAGGTGCCCGTCGCCTCGATGACGACGGCGTCGGTGGTCACGTCGACGACCTTGGCCTTGAACAGGTGGATCGTGTCGATGACCTGGCTGCGCGTCGTCGCGTCCGCCCGGACCTTGACGAGCAGGATCTCGCGCTGGACCGAGTTCGTCGGGTCGAGCTCGACGACCTTGAGCACCTCGATGAGCTTGTTGAGCTGCTTCGTCACCTGCTCGAGGGCGCTGCCCTCGACCTCGACGACGACCGTCATGCGGGAGATCTCCTGGATCTCCGTCGGACCGACCGCGAGCGAGTCGATGTTGAAGCCCCGACGCGAGAAGAGGGCCGCGACCCGGGTGAGGACGCCCGGCTTGTTCTCCACCAGGACGGACAGGGTGTGCTTGCTCATTCCTCACGCTCCCAGACAGGCGCCTCGTGCCGGGCGGCCACAATCTTGTCGTTGCTCACGCCGGCGGGCACCATCGGCCACACCATCGCGTCGCGGTGGACCACGAAGTCGATGACGACGGGTCGGTCGTTGGTCTCGAGCGCCTGCCTGATCACGGCGTCGACCTCCTCAGGGGTCTCGGCCCGCAGGCCCAGGCAGCCATAGGCGTCGGCGAGCTTGACGAAGTCGGGCACGCGTTGCTGCATCGGCTGCAGGTCGGTGTTCGAGTAGCGCTCGTTGTAGAAGAGCGTCTGCCACTGCCGCACCATGCCGAGCGAGCTGTTGTTGATGATCGCGACCTTGATCGGGATGTTGTTGATGACGCAGGTGGCCAGCTCCTGGTTCGTCATCTGGAAGCACCCGTCACCGTCGATGGCCCACACCGTGCGCTCCGGCTCCGCCACCTTGGCGCCCATGGCGGCCGGCACCGCGTAGCCCATGGTGCCGAGGCCACCGGAGTTGAGCCAGGCATTGGGACGTTCGTACTGCACGAACTGCGCTGCCCACATCTGGTGCTGCCCGACCCCGGCGACGTAGGTGCCCTCGGGGCCGGTCAGCTCACCGATCCGCTGGATCACGTACTGCGGCGACAGGGTGCCGTCGGCGGTGTCGGTCCAGCCGAGGGGGAAGGTCTGCTTCCAGCCGCTGACCTGCTCGCGCCAGTCGGCGAAGTCCCACCCGGCCGCCTCCGGCCCGGCATTGGCCTGGTCGGTGCGGATCTGCTCGATGAGGTCTCCGATGACCTCGCCGACGTCGCCGACGATCGGGACGTCCGCAACCCGGTTCTTCGAGATCTCAGCGGGATCGATGTCGGCGTGGATCACCTTGGCGTTCGGCGCGAAGGTCGACAGCTGGCCGGTGACGCGGTCGTCGAAGCGGGCGCCGAGCGTGATGATGAGGTCGGACTTCTGCAGGCTCGTGACAGCGGCGACGGTGCCGTGCATGCCGGGCATGCCGAGGTTGAGCGGGTTGCTGTCGGGCACCGTCCCGCGGGCCATGAGTGTCGTGGTCACCGGGATCTGGGTCAGCTCGACGAACTCGCGCAGCTTCTCGCTTGCCCTGGCCCGGACGATGCCGCCGCCGACGTAGAGCACGGGACGCTTGGCGGCCGCGATGAGACGCGAGGCCTCCCGGATCTGCTTGCTGTGCGGCCGGGTCACCGGGCGGTAGCCGGGCAGGTCGATCTGCGGCGGCCAGCTGAACGTCGTCGTCGCCTGGAGCGCGTCCTTGCTGATGTCGACGAGCACCGGGCCGGGTCGGCCGGTGCTGGCGACGTGGAACGCCTCCGCGATCGCCTGGGCGATCTTGGCCGGGTCGGTCACGAGGTAGTTGTGCTTCGTGATCGGCATCGTGATGCCGCGGATGTCCGCCTCCTGGAAGGCGTCGGTCCCGATCGCGGCGCTCGACACCTGACCGGTGATCGCGACGATCGGCACGGAGTCCATGTGGGCGTCGGCGATCGGCGTGACGAGGTTCGTCGCACCCGGGCCGGAGGTCGCCATGCAGACGCCGACCCTGCCGGTGGCGGAGGCGTAGCCCTCGGCCGCGTGCCCGGCACCCTGCTCGTGGCGGACGAGGACATGACGGACCTTGGTGGAGTCGAGCATCGGGTCGTAGGCGGGCAGGATGGCTCCGCCCGGAATGCCGAAGACCGTGTCTGCTCCGACGGCCTCGAGCGCGAGTACGAGAGCCTGGGCACCGGTGACCTCGATGGCCGGGACGACCGGCGCGGTGCCCACGGAGGGGGCGCTCGGGGTATCGGCGTTGGGCTTCGGGCGGGCCAGTTGGGCCACGTCCGCGGGCGAGGGCGCCTGCTTCGTGGTTTCGCTCACGGTTCTCTCCGCTGTGGTCGTCGTTTGAGTGGTGGCTTCGGGGTGCACAGGAGGCGGAGCCGCCCGTGGGTAGTCACAAAAAAACCCTTCAGTCCTCTGGGGACGGAAGGGGTGCGCGCTGACCGGTGCTGCTGGTCGGCGCGCTAGGAAAGTACGAGGATCCGGGCCACGCGTCCACCGTGCTACGCACCGTCGGGGAAGTCAATCGGCCCTCCTGCCCGTCTCAGCATGTGGTGATGTGATCTCACGAACCGTCGGAACCCGTCCCTGCGCTGGCGGGCCGTCGACTCCTGGAAAGCCAGTTGCTGTCGCCCTCTGTGGTTCTGGACACTGACTCCCATGGGCGTCACCATCGCTGCGCTGCTGCCGCTGCTCGGCCTGAGCGTCACGGCCGGGCCGATTCAGCTGTGCGGTATCAGCGACGACGACCTGCCCGAGCTGGCGGCCTTGGCCCGCACCGGCATCCATGACCCCGATGTCATGCCGTTCGCCGTGCCGTGGACGGATGTACCGGACGACCAGTTCCTCCAGGCGTTCGCCAGGTACCACTGGCAGACTCGGGCCTCGTTCTCGATCGAGGCCTGGGACCTCAACCTCGGCGTCCGCTTCGAGGGCACGCTGGTCGGGGTCCAGGGATTCTCGACCAAGGACTTCCTCGTCACCAGAACGGGCCAGACGGGTTCCTGGTTGGGACTGGCGTACCAGGGGAAGGGCATCGGAACGGCCATGCGGCAGGCGATGTGCGCCTTCGTCTTCGACCACCTCGGCGCCGTTGAGGTCACATCGGGAGCCTTCATCGACAACCCGGCCTCGCTGGGAGTCAGCCGCAAGGTCGGCTACCAGCCCAGCGGCATACGGCGTCTCCAACGACGGCCGGGCGAGCTCGCCCTCAACCAGACCCTCGTCCTGCGTCCGGAGGCCTTCCGGCGCGGACCGCACCCGCTCCACGTCGAGGGACTGAGCGCGTTCAGACGATCCATCGGCCTGGACGGCGCCCTGACCACATCGCACCAGCCAGCATCCCTGGAGGGGAACCATGGGCAACACGCAGATCGACATCAATGACCTGGGGTTGACGAACTACACCGTCAGGCCGCTCACCATGGCCGACGCCCGAGCCGTGTTCGAGCTGATGGCGGCCGGGGAGCTCGAGACGATCGGCGAGGTCGCGATCGAGGAGGCCGACATCATCAGCGACTGGCAGCGCCCGAGCTTCGACCTCGGCACCCAGAGCATCGGTGTCTTCGACAACCATGACGGGCGAGAGAGCCTGGTCGGGTACGCGGAGGTCTATCGCGGCCGGTATGCCGACGCGGCGGTCGCGGCCGACCACCGGGGCCGCGGCATCGGAACCTCCCTCGCCCACTGGACGCAGCGGCTGAGCAGGCGGGACGGCGCCGGCCTGGTCGGGATGCCCGCCCCGGACGGCTCGCCGAACGAGCGGCTCCTGCGCGACCTGGGGTACGAAGTCCTCTGGACGTCCTGGGTGCTGGCGATGCCCGAGGGCAAGCAGATCGAGCCGCAGCCGATTCCGGAGGGCTACTCCATCCGCCCGGCCGAGGGCGAAGCGGACTACCGCAAGGCTCACGAGGTCGTCGAGGACGCCTTCCTCGAGTGGTCGGAACGGGAGCGCGAGACCTACGCGGACTTCGCGGCCCAGATCGTCCTGCGTCCGGGCTTCGAGCCCTGGCACCTGAGGCTCATGATCGACCCGTCAGGCGAGGTCGTCGGGACGTCGATCCTGCAGCTGGCCGGGGAGTGCGGCTACGTCAGCCGGCTCGCGGTGCGCCGCGACCAGCGGCACCGCGGCCTCGCCCGGGCCCTTCTCGTCGACTCCTTCGAGCAGGCGCGGGCGCACGGAGCACCGCGGTCCGAGCTGTCGACCGACTCCCGGACCGGCGCCCTGAGCCTCTACGAGAAGGTAGGCATGGAGGTGACCTCCACCTGGCGCCACTGGGCCAAGGGCACCTCCGGAGCGGCGTGACACGTCCCAGCGGCCGTCGGGAGAATGCACCATGACCGATCAGAGCATCGAGATCGACATCGACGCCCCGGCCGACCGGGTCTGGGACATCCTCAGCGACGCGCGGGCGTGGCCGACGTGGACTCCCTCCGTGACGAGTGTCGAGGTCCTCGGCGACGGACCGCTGCGCGTCGGGTCCCGGGCCCGCCTGAAGCAGCCCCGCATCGGAACGACCCAGTGGACGGTCACCGAGCTGGTCCCGGGGCGCGGCTTCACGTGGGAGTCCCGCGGACCGGGCTTCCTCACCGTGGCTCGGCACGAGGTCGAGCCGCTCGACGACGCACGGGCGCGGGTGCGCCTCTCGGTCTCGCAGTCGGGCATCATCGGCGGCCCCGTCGGCCGCCTGTTCTACCGTGGCCTGACCGACCGTTATCTGGCGATGGAGGCCACTGGACTCAAGGCGCGCGCGGAAGCAGCTCCGCCCGCGTCACCGCAACACACCGAATAGACGCAAACACACCGGGATCCGATCCCGGTGTGTTGCGTCTACTCGGTGTGTTGCGGTGAAGGGGGCGGAGCGGTTTCTGCGCGCGCCTTGAGTCCTGTGGCCTCCATCGCCAGATAGCGGTCGGTCAGGCCACGGTAGAAGAG